>SMWK01000307.1 GCA_004356895.1 Gammaproteobacteria bacterium | reverse complement strand
TCTACTGGCGTTGATCGAAGGAGGTGCGGAGCTCAAAAGCATCGTTGCCGAGGTCGTCCAGTTTGCTTCTCGCAATCTGAACCGGTTCGGCGAAGGCATGACTCGGCTCGGCTGTGTCGTGAACCTGTATCCGTTCCTCAGTAAGGACACCGCTTACCAGGGGTTGTATTACGCCATTCGCCAGTTAGCCGAAGAGATTAGCTCAGCGGTTCCCAGGCGCCAGCGCCAGCCGCTGCAGGGTGGTGATCATACGCTGGCCGAGCTGCTGCCTTGGATGCGGCAATGGGTGCAGACACGACATCGCGATGGTGCCGAACGAACCTTGCTTACCGGCATCAACAACCTGGATGAGACTGAACTGGCTGAGCTGGTGTTCTGTGGTGCCTCGGAGCGGTTGTATGCGGATGGGGGGCACCATCTAGAGGATTGCAATAAGGTTTTTGAGTTTGTTGACCATCTCGGTAGTGAATCTGCGGCCGAGTTATTTCCGCTGGTAGTGCCCAGCATGACGAGTGCGATGGGTCGGGAGGAAAGTACCGATTGGCATCACCCAATCGAAATTGTCGAGCCGCTGCGAGAAGTGGAACTCGAGTTACCCGAACTCCTGAAGGCAAAGCGACTTGCAACATGGACCGCTGAGGAAACGTTTACGGAAACACTCTCAGGCGATGATCCCGTTGCGATCATCGAGGCGCTGAAAACGGCGCTCGAGGAAGGTGCTCCCGTCGTTGGATTGGCCCAACAGGTTAGCTACGTGGCGGCGCTCAGGTTGGCGCGATTCGCACTGTCCAATGAAGTGACCGATTGGTTCAACCCACAACATACCTTCATTTTCACCAACGGCGTGTACGAGGCCGTGCGACGCAGCGCAGCACCTCTTGTCGTGCGAGCTGTTTTCCAAGGGGCTATTGCGGTTTACATGGATCGTTACTTGAACGTGCCACCGGCCCGACCGCCAACGGATGTGGTGATTGCCGCGTTGCCGAATACCGGGCGCGAATTGGTTGGCCGGCTGCTCTCAGAACTCGATCAGCGGGGCAGCGTTGAAGCATCTGCAGCGATCGTTACTCGCTATCTGCGGCTCGAACTGCCGTTTGCTGAACTCATTGATACGCTCACGCTTGCCACCGTGCGGGAGGATCTGGATTTTCACTCCCTTCAGGTGTTGGCCGCGGGAGTTAATCAGTGCCTTGCCTGGGGAGAAGGCAGGGAACGCGAAAACATCCTGGTTGGTGTGGTACGTAACCTTGCCGCGCACTGCCCGACACGCAGGGCAGGATATCAGACTGCTTCGATTGCTAAACGACTCCATCGGGGGGAACGTATTTACGAAGGCTAGGAGTCTGCGCTGCTCAGGCTCCTAGCCAAACTCCCTGACTCCAAACTTATGTGCCTTTGAAGTCGGCTTTGCGCTTCTCCATGAATGCCGCCATGCCTTCCTGGAAATCATCCGATTTGAACAACGGCAGCAGCTGCAGAAAGACATGATGCACGTGATCGTTGAAGGTCTCGTTCATACCCATGCGCATCATGCGTTTGGATGCCTGGACGGCGAGGGGTGCGTTACTTGCGATTTCCAGCGCCAGGTCGCGCGCGGCGCTTGCAACATCCGCCGTCGGTACGACGTGGGAGACCAATCCCAAGGATTTGCATTCATCGGCCAGCAGGGTGCGGCCAGTGAAGATGATCTCTGCTGCCTTTGACCAGCCCACAAGCCGGGGCAAGATCCAGGTCCCGCCGGACTCAGGCAACACACCCCGGGCGGTAAAGGCCGCAGCCAGCTTGGCCGAATCCGCCATCAGCCGGATGTCACAGCCGAGGGCGATATCCATCCCGTAGCCAGCCGCTGAGCCGTTTAAAGCGCAAATGGTGGGCTTGTCTATCCCATGCAGCACTGTTGGTGGCGTATAACGTAGGTCGAGGTTGCTGGGTGATGAGGTCTTCGAAGAGAGCCCGCTGGCGATGCCGCCACCGCTGAGATCCAGCCCTACACAGAAAAACTTGCCGCTACCGGTGATGATCACCGCGCGTACATCCGGATCTTCATTGGCCTTGAGGAGGGAGTCGGTCAACATCTCCAACATGAGTCCGGAGATGGTGTTGCGCTGCTCTGGGCGGTTGAACGTTATGGTTGCTACATGATCGCTGACCTCAAAGAGAACCTCATTGGACGTCATTTCATTAGCAGATGTCGCCATCGTTTGTGTTCCTCGCTCGGTGTTTTTTCAGAAGTTACGAGGTTGCTCTCATTCACGCAAGTTTATGCCCGCTACACTGGCGAAGGGGCATCTGGCCGACTAGATTTAAGTAAACCGGCACGGATAGTTACATGTCCCAGAACGACCAAGGATTGGTGGACCTATTAGAGATTTATCACGCGCGTAGATTACGGAACGATATTTTGACTAATTTGCGCCGGTTGCGCGTCGACAATCAGCAAAACCCTTTCCAGGATCATGCGAGAAAGCGCGAGACCCGTGGTTTTTACGAAACCATGTTACTGGCAGCGGCTGAACTTCTGCGTGGCCTCGGCGACGATTTTCCCCCGGCATAAGAACATCGCCTTACTCCGGTTCGCGATCGGGCATCTTCCATTCAGCTGATTCATAACCCGCGTCTGGTGGAATGCACAGGTAGGTTCCGTCGTGTCGATGTTCGGTCCAGGGGAGAACGGTCACCGGTGGTGAGGTCTCGGAGGCTGCGGTGATTGCGGCTTCCGGCGTTGCATGACGTCCCAGCTTTTCGATGTTGCGTAACGTCGGAAAGATCACAGTGCGCTTGCCACTCTCGGCATCCGCCAACACCTCGGCGGGTCGGATCCAGACGGAATCCACAGATTCGTGACCATCGTGCATGGCGACCTGGTCGTCAGGTGCCAAGGCCAGAAAAAAGTGTGTATCGAATCGCTTTGGCACCATTGGCGGCGTGATCCAGTGAGCGAAGTGGGTGAGAGTGTCGCAAGCGAGCCGCAGGTTCTCCCGTGTCACGAACTCGAGTATGGTTAGCTCACCCTGATTGAGCCGTTGCCGGTAGGGCTCGAGTTCTGCGAGTCGCTCGCCACCCAACAGTTCAATGGCTCCAGCCGGGCGAGCCAGCAGAATGCCACATTCCTCGAATGATTCGCGGATCGAAGCCACCTGAATCGCACACATCTTGTCGTCTTCACTGGCGCCATCGAGGTACTCGCGTAATTTTGGGTCGAAGTCTGCAGGATCGGCCTTACCCCCAGGGAATACGAGGGCCCCGGAGGCGAAGTCGATCTGGTGATGGCGCACCACCATGAATACCTCCAGGCCACCTGCTGAATGTCGTAACATCAAGACGGTGGCCGCTGGAACGGGAGTGGTGGGCTGGTTGTCGGCCATTTTAGTCAGCGTCCGACGACGTCGTTGATGAACTGGTCCAGGGTATCTATTTTTTTGTTACCCGTGCCGAGGGTAAAGTCGGGCACGATGAGTTCATCGACGCCAATGTTTTCGTATTCGGCGACGATGTCGCGGATTTCTTCCGGGGTGCCAATAATGGTTGCCTGTTGGAGGTTGGAATTACGCGTCCGTTCGAGGTATTCAGGGTCTTCGCTCATAAAAAGGAGTGCTACGGCGGTTCGTTTGATCTCCTTCGGGTCACGCCCGACGTCGGCGCAATGTTGATCGAGGATCTTCATTTTTGCCCGTAATTTGTCGACATCACCCCAGACATTCCACTCATCCGCGTATTTGGCGGTAATTTTCAACGTTACCTTTTCACCGCCGCCACCGATGAGCAGAGGCAGCGGGTTCTGTATCGGTTTGGGCGCAAGCGATGCATCTTGCAGCTGGTAAAAACGGCCGTCGAAGTCACTCTTCTTTTCATTAAACAGCAATTTGATTACCTGACAGGCCTCGTCCAGCCGCGCTAACCGTTCGCCCACCGTATAGAAGGGTATGCCGTACTGTTTGTGTTCGTTCTCCTGCCAGCCGCTACCTAAACCCAGTACGGCCCGTCCACCAGAGATGTGGTCCAACGTTGCGGCCATTTTTGCAACGATGGCTGGATGGCGGTAGGTATTGCCCATTACCAGGGTTCCCAGCCGCAGCCTGGGTACCGTGGCGCCGATGGCCGCCAGCGTCGTCCAGGCTTCCGGCCAAGGGGTGCTGGTATCCGGTGCGTTCGCCATGAAGTGGTCGGCATACCAGATGCCATCCCAGCCGGTTTGCTCGACGTGTAGCGCCAGTTTGAGGACGTCCTCATAGCTTTGCGATGGATTTGGCCAGAAACTGAAGCGCATGACTCTTCCTCCACTTGAGATTTGCCTGAAAGGTCAAAATGTTCGCTTATGTGGTGAGCTATGGCAAACTTAAGCATAGGGAAGGGTGACGATATATGCCGATTCTTAAGACGGAAAGGCTCATTCTGCGTCCCATTGTCAACTCTGATGTGGACGTGCTGCACAAGTTCTGGACCGATCCCGAGGTAAGGCGTTACCTGTGGGACGACCAGATCATGCCGAAAGATACCGTGGCGGACATCGTTCGCTCCAGCGAAGCGTGTTTCGATGAGTTTGGTTCGGGTTTTTTTGCTATCGAGGTGCCTGACAGAAGGGTTGATCTGGTCGGGTTCTGCGGCCATCGCAAATTCGAAGATGGCGATCAGATCGAAGTTCTCTACGGTATTATGCCCGAATACTGGGGTGAGGGGTTTGTAACGGAAGCGACCGTGGCAGTGTTACGCCATGGCTTCGAGACCTGCTCGATCGAGCGCGTAATCGCTGCAACCGATACACCCAACCAGCGTTCGGTCAGAGTCATGCAGCGGCTCGGTATGGTGTTCGAAGAGCGTCGCGAGTGGCACGGTCTCGATACCGTTTTTTATTCCATAAGTAAACTCGAATTCACCGGCTAGCTGGTTTCGGTCCAGAAGGGACAGGAACTCGCGAGATGGAGCACGGTGTAGCTACTACGTACGTATCCTTTTCCCTTTCAGTAGGAGAGGGCAATTTCTGGACGAGAACCAAGTAAGTGAAGGTTTGCCTTTTGCAGATTGATTTTTATCTCGGTGGATGTCGCTCGCTCAAAGAGAAACGCCACCGGCTTAAGGGCATCCGGGATCGGTTCGGTCGAGCGGCTAACGTTGCCGTCTGTGAGAGTCATCATCAGGATGTTCACCAACGGGCCCAGTGGACTTTTGTGGCGAGTGCGGCCAGTAGCGATGTTGTGGAGAAAACGCTGATGGAGATCGAACGGAACCTGCAGTACTCCGTCGACGCGGAATTGATCAACGTGCAGCGTGAATGGTTAATCTAAGGCATGGGAACAGATCTCTTTGCAACCAGAACAGGCGTCTGCAAACTGAGCTTGAATTCGATACCTCAAATGGGTGAGCATTAGCAATGGCCGCCCTTTTTGTCGTTATTGTAGTTGCCGCGCTTGCGTTCGCTTATGTCAAGGGAACCCGGAGCAACCGGTTGCGTTGGCTCAAGCGACTCGACCTGCCAGGTATCTGGCATTGGGAAGATCACGAGGGGACACTCGAACTGGCCGGATCCTTTGAGGAGGG
Organism: Gammaproteobacteria bacterium; assembly: GCA_004356895.1. Classification (GTDB taxonomy): domain Bacteria; phylum Pseudomonadota; class Gammaproteobacteria; order Pseudomonadales; family Azotimanducaceae; genus SMWK01. The sequence continues at coordinate 3,803 of SMWK01000307.1, read as the reverse complement.
CCACTATCGATTTCGCGAGCCTGAGGGTAACGAAAGTGGCCGCTGGGTTCTGCAAGGCCAGCTGCTGGTGCTGACGCCGGAATCGGGTGCAGGACCCGCCAGCTACGATGTGCGCTTTTTTGATGAAGGCAAGATCGGTGTAGACGGGCCCGGGCGTTCGCGACGGATCTACGTCAAAGAACACTCGAACGTGGTTCCCCTACGGCGCAAGCTCTGAATTCATCACGCAACAACCATGAGCGCTCAGAATCATGAGCCGTAAAGCTCGCAACTGGGTGCTCATACTCATCGTGATGATGTTCATCATCGTTATCCGCGCAACGACAAGCTCCCCCATCCAACCTACGGCCTACTTTGATGTTCCCCAGCCCATGGTCATTGCCCACCAGGGTGGGGATGGGCTGCGCCCCGGCAACACTCTGGTGGCTTTCCAATATGCCGTCGAACTCGGGGTGGATGTGCTGGAGATGGACGTGCACGCGAGTTCCGATGGAATACTCGTACTGATGCACGATACGACGGTGGACCGCACGACGAATGGCACCGGCCCGATCAGCGAGCTGACGCTGCTTAATCTCAAGGAACTTGATGCGGGTTATCACTGGCCGTATTCGGGCGATGTCTGGCCGTACAGGGACAAGGGGGTAAATATTCCCACGTTGGATGAAGTCTTGCGACGTTTCCCCGACATGCGTTTCAACATAGAGATCAAGCAGACAGAACCATCGATCGCTGAAGAGCTTTGCGCCATGCTGCAGCAGTTCGGTCTTGGCCCTCGAACGTTGGTAGCCGCCTACGAGCGCGCGCCTATTATCGAGTTTCGTGAGAACTGCCCGAATGTGGCCACAACCGCTTTTGATCTTGAAGTCGTGTGGTTTGTTGCATACCAGAAGCTGAGACTGACGAAGTTATACCATCCGGTTGCTCACGCGATGCAGTTGCCGCCTGAGTCACTGGGAATCGATCTCACCAGTTCGACCTTCCTGGCTGCTGCGAACGAACGAGGCATGCACGTCGATATCTGGACGGTGAACGACCCGGGTCGGATGCGTTTGCTGATTGACAAAGGTGTCGGGGGCATCATCACCGATCGGCCGGATGAGATGCTGGCTATACTGGGTCGCTGAAGCGGGGTTAGCGAGACTTGCGGCGGTCGGGCACTTCCGGATGGCGACGAGGTGTGAAATCTTCCGCAGTCCGTTCCGCATTGCGGCGATCCTGGGAGGTAACACGCCGGTCTTTGTAACCTTTGCGGCGTTCTTCTTCTGAGGGCTCTGGCATCGGATCCAAGGCATGAGCTCACGAGGCAAATCAGCCGGAAATTATATCACTTTTTGCCTCGCCGGTTCCTGTCCAGAACGGCGCGGATACCCATTGGAACTAGTTGGCTCATCCGCACACTCGAACGGGTACAATTCGCGGCTTTCGTTTGGCCAAACATGTGGCCCCATTAGAGGATGGCTTTGAACAAAACCGTCGAAAAGCTGGTCGGGGAGGCGCTGGAACTCCTGAGCAGAATCTTGCGAATCGTTCCAGCACCGGAGCCGGTAGATTGGTCTCAGTGTAAGGCTGCGTTGTGGAAAGTTGATCGATGGGGAGGGGAATTTATCGCTCATCGAGAACTCGACGACATCGGTCTGGACGATTTGTTTTGTATTGACGATCAGAAGCAGCAGATCGAGTTGAACACACGTCAGTTTCTCGCCGGGTATCCTGCTAACAACGTGCTGCTTTGGGGCGCGCGCGGCACTGGAAAATCCTCCTTGGTGCACGGCTTGCTCAATCGCTACAGCGATTCCGGTCTGCGCCTGGTTGAAGTGAACAAATCCCTGCTGGAGGCGTTGCCAGACATCGTTTACCGATTGCAGGATGAACCCTTTCGGTTTGTGCTGTTTTGTGACGATTTGTCGTTCGAAGCAGACGATGCATCTTATAAAGTGCTGAAAAGTGCGTTGGAAGGGTCGATTTTCAAGTCTTCCAAGAACGTGTTGATCTACGCCACCTCAAATCGGCGACATTTATTGCCGGAATACATGTCCGATAATGAGCAGGCGACTTTCGTGGAGGGAGAACTGCACCAGTCCGAGGCGGTGGAAGAAAAAATTTCGCTGTCGGATCGATTCGGTCTCTGGCTGTCGTTTTACCCATTCAATCAGGAAGCGTATCTAGCCGTAGTGAAACATTGGCTCAGAGTGTTTGGTGACGCCCACGGCGTGGCGATCAGCTGGGACGATACCGTCCGTGCTGCATCCTTGCGGTGGGCGCTGGCGAGAGGGGTTCGTAGCGGGCGCACAGCCCAATATTTCGCAAGACATTGGACGGGTGGACTGTTGATTGCCAGAGGAGAGTCGGAGAATGGATAAGGCGGAAATGGTCGCTGCGCGCGGCCGTCGATCGCTCCCAGAGACGAAGCCTGAGTGGCTTCATCTTTTTTTCGGCTTGCAAAAACGGCTGACATCCGCAGCCTTGTTGGTCTGTGCGTTGTCGAGCCTGGTTTGTCACGCAGACGTGGTATCACTCATGAATGGTGATCGCATTTCCGGAACGGTCGATAGTGTTGCTGGAGGTCGCCTGGTCATCGACACCAGTTACGCCGGGATGGTCGCGCTGACCCTCGGCGCGATCACCAGTGTTGAAACCGAAAACTCGTTTCAAATCAGGCTCACCGACGGAACGCTTCACGAAGGCCAGTTTGTGGTGGAAGGCGAGTCGCAAAATATACGGAGCGTGAACGATGCGCTTGTGCCGCTTTCACTCGCGGAACTTGCGAGTGCGAGTTACAACAAGCTGACGATGGTTCATCTCGGCAGGGATTGGTCGAACCGAGCAGATCTATCGGCCGCCGTTTCCAGCGGCAACGCCGAGACGGAAGCCTACAACGTACTTGTGGAATCAGTACTTAAACGGGGTAAGTCTCAGCACAAAGTTTCGCTGTTGATCAGCGCGGAAGAGGCCGAGGGAAATACCACTAAAGATCAACTGGATCTCGACTATGGCTACAAGCGGTTCTTCTCAGACAAATGGTATGCCTCGGGAAATGCCGGGTACTTTCAGGATTCGTTGAAAGACGTTGATTCCAGAATCACAGCGGGTGGTGGTATCGGTCACCAGTTCTGGGACAACAGTTTTGGGGCGTTGTCTGCCGAGTTGGGTGTCAATGTGGTGGTCGAGGAACTGGATGGACAATCGGAACAGAATCCCGCCTTGCGGTGGGCGTTCAACTACAAACGATATCTATGGAGTAAACGTTTGGAGGTATTTCACGACCACTCGATATTGGTCATCCCGAATGCTGATCGCGGGGAGGTGATCGACTCGTCAACAGGCGTGCGGCTTTCGGTGAACCACCGCATCGATACGAGCTTTAGAGTTGATGTACAGCATGAAACCAAGCCGCTAGTAGGCAACCATAAGACCGATGTGACCTATAGTCTGGGGGTGGGTATCAAGTTTTAGTGAATACCAAAGTGGGTGATTTGTTGCGGATCGATGTTGCTTGACTGGTAAAGTGGTTTTAGAATGCGCCGCTTCCTGAGATTGTCCCCTTCGTCTAGTGGCCCAGGACTCCAGGTTTTCATCCTGGCAACAGGGGTTCGACTCCCCTAGGGGACGCCATTACTTTCCATAAGTCGTTGACTTGCAACGATATTAAAAATGCAAACGTTTGCAGACCATACTGGTGCCATACTTTGAGTCTCTAGCTGACCGCTCAAGAAAGGAACTCTCCGACTTGATCGGTCACTCGCCCGTCTGGACCATACTTTGATGGTACTGACAAATTAAGTGCGTCCAGGCAACAATTG
>SMWK01000306.1 GCA_004356895.1 Gammaproteobacteria bacterium | reverse complement strand
CTCACTCACCTTTTTTTCCTCGGCATCGAGGGACAGAAGTCGCCCTGTTTCCACCAAAACCAACTGTTCCCAGTTGGCATCGAAGGTTGGCTCCTCGATCAACGCCGTTAATCGAGCAACCTGGGTATCGAACAACGTGTTCTGACGGACCTCCCTTTTTACCTCCGAGAGCTCGGCATCGCCGATGAGGTAGTTCACGCCGAATGCAAACACAAATACGGCAGCTGCGGTAAATACGGGCCGCGAACGCCAGGGGGACGGCTGCAGAAGGTATTGCTGCACCTCGGCAACCGATTGCGGACGATTCTGACGACTAAACGCCAGGCACTTCTCCACAACGCGCCACTGTCGTCGGGTCAATCGCTTCACGCGTTCTGGCGTCAACCCCTCTGCCGCAGCAGCATCAGCAGACAACCGGCCGTATGGATGGTGTCCGGTCAGGACGAGATAAATCACCACACCAAGCGAATACAAATCGTCACGCACGTCGGGGTTGTCCCCTAACAACATTTCTCGGCTCGCATACGCAGGGGTGAGCGCCGCAAGGCGCGTGGGTTCAAATTGGGTATCTTCGCCCTGGTCCTGATTAACATGCACGGCTCGAGCAATGCCGAAATCGAGAATTTTTGCAGTCGAGCGGGGTGAGATGAAAACGTTGCCGGGTTTGAAGTCCGCGTGTACAACACCACCCGAGTGCGCATGGGAAAGGCCGGCACACATATCCTTGATAATCGACCAAGCCATCTCATCGGGTAACCCGTTCGGATAAGCGCGTAGCACATCGGCGAGTTCCTGACCCTCCAACAGTTCCATGGTGATAAACGGTACATCGCCATCTTTGTCGTAGTCGAAAATCGAAACGATGTTTGGATGCGACACCGATTGCGATTTCGCCGCTTCACGCTGCAACGCGATGAATGCGTCCGGGTGCTCCCGAAAGTCATTATTCAGCACCTTTACTGCAAGGTATGGGTGACGGTCCCGCGCCTCCACTTTACGAAGATCTTTTGCACGAAATACGGTACCCATACCGCCGCTGCCGAGCTTCTCCTCGAGCACGAAACGCTGCTTCAGCACCTTTGGAGCATCCACCTCACCTGGGGCGGTGCTACCCGACCAGCTATTCGATATGCTCGAATCCGTACGCAGAACGGTTACATCCCTATCGTTGTCTCTGTCTTTTTTGAGGCTCATCTGACGTCCGGCCGAGCGACGATGAGAGCGATATTGTCGCGTGCAGCACCGGCCAGGCATTTCTGCAACAAATCCCGCGCGGATGCCTTCAGCACTTCGCCACGCAACGCCTCAACGAGATCACAAGTGTCGAGTTCGCGGTACAGACCGTCGCTGCACAACAAATACGTGTCCTGTGCTTCTACGCCGAACACGGCCACGTCCAGAAATAACTCCGGCTGGCTACCGACCGCGCGGGTAATGATGTTGGTGTCGGCGGCAAGCGCATCCGCTTCGCTTACCCCTCCCACATCGAGGAGATCGGAAATAGGGTTATGGTCGCGAGTAATTTGCTCGAGGTTAAAACCGCGCAACCGATAAAGGCGGCTGTCACCGGCCCAGAGCACGGCTCCGACATCCCCTCTGGACAACATTGCAACCACTGTACTGCCTACAGTACCGCCCTGACATTCGACATGCGCGTGTAGCCGCAGGCAGTCGTTGACTTCACGCAATTTGTCTTCAACTAAATCCACGTCGTCGGCAAGCGAGCCATCCAAAGTGAGTTCAGCAAGGCCTGTGGCGATAGCCAGGCTCGCTACATCACCTGCGTGGTGACCACCCATGCCATCGGCAACGGCCCAGAGACCCGCTTCGGGGCGACTGAGTAGGGCATCCTCGTTATTTTTCCGGCGCTTGCCACGGTGGGTCTCTTCTGCGCTCTGCCAGGTCCAGCTCATGGAAGTCATCAGCCGTGCTGAAAACGAATGGCGGTTTCGTCACTAAGCGGCTCGCCAAGGCTGATCCAGCCGGTACCCCACAGCCGCATCTCGCCGCGGCGAACGAACGTGATCCGCTCGTCTTCGGTCTGCACGTAGGTACCGTTGGTGCTGTGGTCTACAAGCACGAAGTCGTTGCTGTGACTCTCAATGTGGGCGTGGTGGCGTGAGGCGAATGTACGCTCTATCTGCAACGCGACTGCAGGATCGGTGCCCAACGACAAATCTCCCCCGTCGCTCGATAACACCTCACGGTGGTTCTGCCAAATCAATAACAAGTGGGATCGGTCATGCGCATCCATGTCGCATCTCACCTAGCTTAAGGTCATTCAAGCAAGCATAGGGGAGCCCCGCTAGCGGGGCTGGGAGCTATGTCACAAACCACGCTGGACGCACGGCTACAAAGGCTAGCGGCGTGGATTAATGCATGTAATTGAACATTTGCCGCCGATAACGGGTTACCAGTTCCGAACCCTTACCAAGCACGCTGAATATCCGCAGCATCGTCGTGCGACCAATATCCTCCCGGAATTCCCTGTCCGCCTGCAAAATAGACATTGCGTGCTCCAACGACGCTTCGTAGTTACCCTCAAAACACTCGCGAATCGCCAACTGGTAGCGTACCTCGAGATCGTCGGGCGAGGCTGTATGGGCGGCAAGAAGTTCCTTAATTTCGGGCATTGCTGCAGACTCTTCAACAAGCTCGAGGCGTGTCTGAGGTTTTTCACGACCCTCGGTGTCTTCCGGTATGTCATCTAACACTTGCCGCGCGTCCGCGAAATCCCCCTTAAGAACCAGAACATCGGCAAGCTCCACCCGAAAAACCTGGTTGTGCGGCTCATCAACGATCGATTGTTGCAAAACAGTTAGTGCTGCTTCGTAGTCGCCGTCGGCAAGGTAGCTCGCGAGGTGCTCGCGCAGGACTTCAGTGGAGGACGCGGTCAGCTGATCCAGCATCTCGGCCAACGCAGCTTCGGTCTGCGGACCTTCCCGCTGCTCGGTTAGTTGCCCGCCCTGCACAACTCGGATGCTAGGCAGTGCCTGCACGCGCAATTGTTGCGCCAGAGTCCGGTCCTCAGCGACATCCACGAGACCGAGCAACACCTTACCCTGATACCGTCCAACGAGGACTTCAAGCTGACGTTTCACTTCGACCGATGGTGGATCTTGTTCTGCCCAGAACAGCAGCAACACGGGAACCTTCTGGGAGCGTACGACCACGTCGGTCTGAAACGATTGCGCAGTAACGGAAAAAACTTGAGCTTGATCGTCCATAGAGAGTCGGCAACAGATTTCAAAGGCGGCTGATTCTACTACAGCACCACAGGGTGACGGAAAGCCGCTTTGCCGGATGCAGGGCTGCGGGAGTATCCTCAACTCGGCCGAGCTTTCACTGCAATCGGGAACAACGTGGCACGCACCTTACCCAAAACGTTATTGATGAGCGCCCTGTTGTTAACCACCGCGAACACAATGGCGGCTGATCTATCACGCTCCGAGCAGACTATCGTGGACCATGTCGATGCACGGGCGAGCTCTGCACTCGGGGTGCTCGAGCGAACCGTGAACATCAATAGTGGTTCGATGAATTTTGCCGGGGTACGCGAGGTCGGGCGGATGTTCCGTGCTGAATTCGACGACCTTGGCTTTCGCACCCGCTGGGTAGATGGTGCCGCTTTTGGTCGCGCGGGTCATCTCGTCGCAGAATTCGGTGAGCGGGGCATTCACCTGCTGCTTATCGGACACCTCGATACCGTTTTTGAACTCGATAGCCCCTTTCAGCGTTACGAACAGCTCTCGCCCAAGGAAGCGCGCGGACCGGGAATCACCGACATGAAGGGTGGCAACGTCGTCATTCTCGAGGCGCTCAGAGCAATCAAAGCTGCCGGTTCGATCGAGAACATGCAGATTACCGTTATCCTGATCGGAGACGAGGAGTTGTCTGGCAGGCCACTCAGATACGCTCGAGCGGACCTTATAAAAGCGGCTGAGGCCGCAGACGTTGCGCTCGGTTTCGAGGACGGAGACGGTGACCCTCATACCGCCGTGATCGCACGTCGTGGCTACTCGGACTGGCGACTGGAGGTGACCGGGCAACCAGCGCACTCTTCGCTGATTTTCTCTGAGGCAATCGGCGATGGTGCCATATTTGAAACGGCCCGGGTGTTGACGCGCTTCCGTGAAGTACTTGCGCAAGAGCCTTTCCTTACCCTTAATCCCGGTGTCGTGCTCGGTGGCACCAGCGTCGATGTTGATGAGAGTCACTCGCGCGGCAGCGCATTCGGTAAAGCCAATGTCATTGCCGAAAAAACGGTCGTGAGCGGCGATCTGCGCACCTTATCCATCGAACAAAGAGAGTCCGCAAAAAGAAGAATGCAGTCGATTGTCGCGACGCCTCTACCCGGAACTCATACGTTGCTGACTTTTACCGACAAGTATCCACCACTCGCGCCATCCGACGGTAACAAAACCCTTCTTGCACTCTACGATTCCGTGAGTCAGGACCTCGGATTTGGTGCCGTTACCGCCGTGGACCCTGCGGCGGCAGGCGCAGCTGATATCTCCTTCACCACCGGGCTCGTTGACATGGCACTCGATGGTCTGGGACTAATGGGCAGCGGTGGGCATACGGTCAACGAAACCGCCAATCTGGAAACGTTGGGCTCCCAGACGAAACGCGCCGCTTTGCTCATGCATCGATTGAGTATGAACAACCTCGAGGTTAACGATGTTCGAAATACAACAAATAGACCATCTGGTTTTACGTGCCGGTAATTGTCAGGCATTAGTTGATTTTTACTGCAACGTGTTAGGTATGAAAGTCGAACGCAGCGTCGAAAGCGTTGGGCTTGTGCAGCTTCGCGCAGGCCGGTCGCTCATCGACATCGTCGATTCCAATGGTGTGCTGGGTAAGCGGCGCGGCGCGCCACCCGACAGAAACAACGGTACCAACCTAGATCATTTCTGTCTGCGCATCGAACCGTTCGATGTTGAAGCGATACGTGCCCACCTTGATTCTCACGGTGTAGAAGCGCTCGATGTACAGAAAGTTTACGGCGCAGAAGGTTACGGCTCCTCAATCTACCTCGACGATCCAGAAGGCAACACGGTAGAGTTGAAAGGACCTTCGCAACCATAAGGAATTTCAAATTGGCTGCGTACAGAGTTCGACCTCGCCGGACGTCTCTTGAACGATTACCCGGGCAAGATTTTCGGGCTCGAGTCGAGTTCGTCCATCGCTGGCCGGTATTTCATCAGACCGGAACGACCTGAATGGCGCTGTCAAGTGCACCTCAGGAGGTGCGGGCATGGTTGTTATCGTTGAAGCCAGGCACCCTGCGCCTCTACGTTGCACAAGGGATCGCCGCAGTCGCATCGCTGCTGACCCTCATCATACTGAATGCAACGCTGGGAACCGCCCCCCTCGGCAAACTCCTGGTCGCTATCACCATTTTTTTTGCGTTACGCACTCTCATCACGCTGCAGTCCTGGCCCGCGTTGCTCAAGCGTGCTATCGAACTCGAGCAAGCTGAAAACCTGCCCGCCCTCGCCACACTTTTCAAGAGCTACTGGTTGCTGGACATCGTCTCAGGCACCTTGGGTGCTGGGGTGGGCTTTCTATTGCTTCCCTGGCTTGCCGTATGGCTCGAGTGGGAACCCGCTTTGCTGACCGGTGCGCGCTGGTTTCTATGGGTGTTGCTGATCAGCTGGTTGAATGTACCGCTAGCGGTGATCCGCATGTACTCGGCCCAAAAGGCACTGGCGCTGAGCTTCGTGATCGCGCCGTGCTTGCAGTTAGTGGCAGCAATCGCGCTGTGGTGGGCGGGCGAAACCGATCCTGAGATCTACTACCCATGGTGGGCGGCCACCTACGGACTTGAAACTGTTACGCTTTTTGTACTCGGCTACCGGATTCTCGCTCGCGCCGGGGTGCAACGCTGGATGACGGCACCTGTGCAGATTCGCGGTCAAGGGTTGGCCACCGCCTGGTGGACCAACCTTTCGCAGTCGCTCAACGTGGTGGTCCAGCAGGTGGATGTTATTCTGGTATCGGCCATCATCAGTATGGAGGCTGTCACTATCTATCGCTTCCTGAAGCAGGTCGGCACCATGATCACCAGGCTGGTGGATCCGCTGTTTCAATCATCGTTTGCGGACCTCATGCGTATTGGAACGGCTCCGGGGGTCGACTCGTTGCAGGAATTCCTACGCGCAACAACGGTATTCGGCTTTATCTCGGTGCCTTTGTGTATCCTGGCTGCTATCACCAGCCCGCTGTGGCTGTCGATCATATTCGGCCCTGAACAGGCGTTCCTCTGGTCGACGGTTGCTATTTTCATGATCGCAATCAGCGTGGTCTCGACTTTCGTCGCCATCCACCCACTTGCTATCGGGTTGGGGTTTGCACGGGCAACGACGCTGATACAAGTGTGCTCATATACGCTTTTCTTGACCGGCGTGGTTTATCTGGGTGGGTTCTATGGCTTGGTCGGCGTCGCGTGCAGCTACCTCATCGCCATGCTGCTGATGGTTGGTTGGAAGCTCTACCTCGTCTTACCGCGTTTAGGTGTTGGCCGATGACGAACTTCATTGCTGTCTGTTTGATTTTGCTGGCTGGCCACACTTGGGCTGCGACGATCGACTTCGATCTGGAGATTAAAAGACTCGCGCAGCGTCCGGAAATCCGCGCGGCGCTGCGGATCATTGAAACCCTGGATTCACAAAGCGACGCAGAACTCATAGAGCTAACGGAAATCCCTGCGCCTCCGTTCAAAGAGGGTACGCGCGCCCGGCGTTACGCGGAAAAACTCCGCGCAGCAGGCATGCTCGAAACGGAGATAGACGAGGAAGGAAACGTCATCAGCCGTTGGCGGGGACGCACTGGTAAAAAAACTGTCGCGCTCGTTGCCCACCTGGACACCGTCTTTCCGGAAGGCACGGACGTTACGGTGAGGCGCGAAGATGGCAAGCTCTATGCGCCGGGTATCGGCGACAACACCCGTGGTCTGGTGTTGCTGTTAACAATGATCCGGGCGATGCAGGCAGCCGATGTCGAAACCCTGGACGATCTGCTTTTTATCGGGACCGTTGGAGAGGAGGGGCTCGGCGACTTGCGAGGCGTAAAACACCTCTTTCGCCAAGGCGCTCCGCGCATCGATGAGTTCATTGCCATTGACGGAGGTTCGTTCAAACGAGTGCTGAACCGCGCCATCGGCTCACACCGTTACCGGGTGACTTTCAGAGGTGCGGGTGGCCACTCGTGGAGTGCATTCGGGCTGGCTAATCCAGCCCACGCGCTGGCGCGCACCATCCACCTTTTCGATCAGAACGCGCTCGTTTTCGTCGCCTCTGGCCCTCGCACCACATACAACATCGGTCGCATTGGCGGCGGAACTTCGGTGAATGCCATTCCCTTCGAAAGCTGGGCCGAAATTGACATGCGGTCAGAAGATCCCGACCGGCTCCGACAGATCGACACCATCCTGCAAAATGCCGTGCAGCAAGCGCTGGCTGAGCAAAACCAGCGACGTACCCGGGGAGAACCGTTAAGCGTCGAGGTGAAGTCGATCGGCAATCGGCCGTCAGGCAAAATCGATCCACAAATACCGCTGATTCAGCGTGCGCTGGCCGCAACACGGTTCTTCGGTGTCACACCTGAACTGGCGGCGGGTTCTACCGACGCCAACGTACCCATCGCCCGCGGAATTCCTGCGACCACCATCGGCCGTGGCGGTGAAGGCGCTGGTGCACACTCGCTCAACGAATGGTGGTCGAACACGGACGGCTTTCGCGGCGTTCAGAAAGCGTTGCTTATTGCGCTTGCGTCCGCAGGTGTACCCGTCAACCGCTGATTGCAAGCGGCTATTTCTTATTCTGCGCCTTAATAACGTCTACTTCGGTTGTTTCTGGAATTAGAACTTCTGTTCCTCTGGTAACCCCGCCAACCACGTAGATTTGATTTCGCTTGCTTTTTTATTACTACAAACCTCGTACGCCCGCGGGATTCGTTAGTCGCTACCGGCACCACCATGGCGTTGGCTGGAAGTATGTCTACCAGTGTCACGTCATGGGGATCTCCAGGTGCAAACTGTGGATTACCAAAGTGGGTAACTCCGTGATCATCCACCCACCGGGCAACGTCCTGCGCCTGCCCACCCATTGAAAAAGCTGCAAACACCAGCGCCCCCGCGCCAATCAGCAACGGTCTAGTCCGCATCACAATCCCCCTTGATCTGTGATGCTTCACACTACTCAACCCAAGATGGCGAACATTCACGATTTTGTGAGTGATTTCACAGTTTTCGCTCAGTGGCTCATGTTATACTGACAACTAAGCTGCTCATTAAACTTCTGTAACCCGTCACAAATCACAGTCCCGCAGCATCCGCTATGGTCTCATAAGCTCGAGCGCAAACTGTTTGTGTCTGATTCAGGGAAGGATTACTAGCTATCATGGCCGTACGCTTAAAGAAGCGTGTTGAACGCCATCTCCTCGTCCTTCTTGGGGGCTTCGCGCTCGTGCCACTTTCCACGCTGGCCTACCTGGCAAACTATCGTGGTTCGCCACCAGCAATGTTCAGTTCTGTTACGCAATACACCCTGGTGGCTACCGGAGCAACCGTTCTGGCGCTAATCGTTGTTGCAGTGTGGAGCGTGCGACTGTTGCGACGAAAACTCAAACCTCTGGCGGATCTCCAGGACGCAACTCGTCGACTTGCAAACGGAGACTATTCTCGCCCTGTGCACGTTGATACGCACGACGAATTTCAGCCGCTTGCTGACGCCTTCAACGCCATGATCGACCAATTCAAAGAGGAAAAAAAATCCAACCAGTCGTTGGCCGACATTGATCGCCTGATCCTGTCTGCCGCAGATCTCGACACGGTTCTTCGTAAAACGCTGACATCTGCTCGGATGGATGCAGTCGAGATCACGTTGATCCTCCGACCTGATGTGTCGTCTGTCCTGCTTAAAACGTATCGACTGGATAAGCGGCAACTGATCAAGGACACGATCGGCCTCGTGGAAATTACCGACAATGACCTGAGCAACATCGATGGTTATTGCGATATAGCCCGGCGAGTTTGCGGAGAAAATATTCTCACGTATTTACCTGTTGCCGCGGAAGGCAAGATATTAGGCGTATTGGTTGCGGTCGGCGACAGGTACATAACAGCCAATGAGACTAAGTATCTAACCGACCTAACGGATCGCTTATCCGTTGCAGTTACCAATATCAGTCG
>SMWK01000305.1 GCA_004356895.1 Gammaproteobacteria bacterium | reverse complement strand
CGCTTCAGAACCGCCTGAGGTGATATGGATGCGTCGCAGATCATTCGGAAGCCAATGGCTTTCAAGCGCAGTGACGAGCGCTCGCCTCGATGGCGTGATCCAGGGTGGTACCACGTAGCTGTAGTTGCGAGTCGCTTCAGCCACTTTGTCTGCAACCCGTTTACGCCCGTGGCCGATGTTGGCCACGATCGCGCCACCGGCGGCGTCCAGAATCCATTGGCCCTGTCGGGTTATGAGGTGTACGCCATCAGCGCGTTCGATTTCAATGTTCCGGCCAGCGAGAAAGGGCCAGTTGAGGGGTTCATTCATGAAACGCTGAACCTGCTTTGAATAGTTTCAGGCGCACTTGCATCTCACTCGTCGTTGCGGAGGTGTCGTCCTGGGCATCGCTCAGCGCAATTTCATCCAATGCCTCTTGTTGGGTGTTCACGGCGTCGGCAAAGTCACCTTGTTCGGCGTATGCCGCAGCCAGTGTATCCAGGTGTTGCCAGTTGCCGTACAGCAGGGCGATGGGTTTTATCAGAGCAACGGCACGGGCGCCGTCTCGGACCTCGGGGTCTGAGCAGGTTGCCAGAAGCCAGGCTAAATTGTTGCGCGCAGCCAGACTGCCACTATCCATCGCGCGCTCGTAGTATTTGATCGCTCGCGCCTGGTTCTCAGGTACATGGGTGCCCAGGTGGTAATACTCGGCGAGGAGATCGTTGGCCCGCGGATGATTCTGTTTGGCGGCATTGGCCAGCATTTCGATCGCGCGCGACACATTGTTTTTGATCTCGATGCGTGCGAAGCGGAACTGAGCTTCGGCGAGACCGGACCGCGCCGCCTTGCTGAAGTAGTCTCGAGCCCGCTCCGGATTTTTGATCGGTTCGGTAAAATCACTATAAACGGTGCCGATAAGCAGTTGCGCATACGGATCACCGAGATCCGCTATTGTGCTGAGCCAATCGACGAGAGAAACGCTGACCTCGGTGTTCCGATGTTTGAACAATGGCCCTGCGTACTGGTGCCCCGTTGGCAACATCAGGAGCCCGTTTGATACGTTGTCACCGTTCCAGACGCCACTGATCTCGATACCGGTGGGGTTGTGACGGGTTCCCGGTCCCAACACGATGTTATTTTCCCAGTGCCCATCATGGAAGCTACCGTCGGCATGGGTTTCTTTGCCCTGCCCATGGCTTTTACCGTTCAGCCACTCGCCTTGATAATCGCTTCCGTCGGGGCGACGCTCGCGACCAAAACCCTGACGTTTACCGGCGACCCAGGTCCCTTCATAAATCAGCCCTGAGGTATCCACCAGGCGACCGTAACCTACCCGGGTACCGGCGACCCACTCACCCTCGTAACTGGAGCCGTCTGGAGACGTCATCGTGCCAAACCCGTGGGGATTATCGTCGAACCAGTCGCCTTCATAGTGGTTGTCTTCCGCGTCGGTGTAGGCACCGACGCCTTGGCGCTGGCCGTTGAACCACTCGCCGTCGTAATGGGCCCCGTCAGTGCTGTGGTAAGTGCCCTGACCGTTTGGCAGATCTCTCAGCCAGTTGCCCCGGTAGAGGCCAACCTTCGATCGTTCCACACCTTCACCGTGACGGACACCGGCCTCGAAGCCACCCAGGTAATGGCTCCCGTCGCCACGGGTCAACTCGCCGTGGCCATGGCGAGCACCGCGTTGCCACATGCCGTGGTAGTGATCGCCGTTCGGTAATGTCTCGGATCCGACCCCATGAGGCAAACCGGCTTTCCACCCACCCTGGTAGCTGCGTCCGTTCGGCCATTCGTATCTCGCTTCGCCACTGTAAGCGAGATCCTGCGGATATACCCAGACGGTCCGTGTATGGGCAAGGTAAAGGCGTCCCGCGGCAGGATCGTTCCTGGGCGCAGTGGGGCCGCCGATCTGCGGTGCAGCACAACCCCAGAGCAGCACCACAAGCCAGGTGGCGAGACCGCGGATGAGTGCCATCATCAATAACCGACCCATATCGTCGTTATGTAAAACCATCTCATGACAAAACTCAAAGGGTTTGGGTACAGTACGAGGGGATCTGGTTGATGGACGCAAAATGGACCTGAAAACAGTTAAAGGTATCGAGCTTGAATCGGTCACCGCATGGCTCTGCGAGTGTGTGCAAGATCTTGCGCCGCCGCTTGAGTTTGCCCTGATTGCCGGTGGCCATTCCAATTTGACGTTCCGTTTTGTTGACCAGAACGGCGCGGCTTTCGTGTTGCGCCGTCCCCCGCTCGGCCACGTGCTGGAAAGCGCACACGATATGGGGCGCGAGCATCGCATTGTTTCGGCACTGTGCAATTCGCAGGTGCCGGTTGCTGCCACCTATGGACTGTGTAGCGACGTGGAAGTAAACGGAGCACCGTTCTACGTGATGGGATTCGTGGAAGGCCCGGTCCTGCATGACGCAACGCTTGCGCGGGCACTCCCGGAAACAGAACGGCGTTCTCTCGGGCTGAACGTAATCGATGTACTCGTGAAACTACACGAGATCGATCCGGATGCCGTGGGTCTCGGCGAACTCGGTCGCAAGGAAGCCTATCTCGCACGTCAGCTCAAACGCTGGAACAAACAATGGGCGGCATCGAAGACCCACGAAATACCGGAGATGGAGGAAACCTCGCGGTTGCTGCAGGAAAAAATGCCGGAGCAGATTGGCGCGACCATCGTGCATGGCGACTACCGGCTGGGCAACATGATCGTGGGGGATGGCAAGATACGGGCGTTGTTGGACTGGGAGTTGTGTACCTTGGGAGATCCGTTGGCCGATGTAGGATATCTGCTGAACAACTGGATCGAACCGGGTGAGGGCGTTGCTGATGTCGTGCCTACGGCTGCAGGCGGGTTTCCAAGTCGTGGGGAAATCAGCGAACAGTATGAAACGGCAACCGGCCGAAACTTATCTGGGATCAACTATTACCAGGCTTTCTCTCATTGGCGTCTGGCTGCCATTGGTCAAGGGGTCTACAAACGTTATCTGGTCGGGGCGATGGGTGACAACAAAGGCATGGACCTGAACATCTACAAAGAAAGTGTGCGGCAACGCGCAGTCTCAGCGCTGGACCTGCTGACAACAAGCTCCTCGAGTATCTAGTGTCCTGTCTCACAAATAAGTTCAACGATCTGCTGGTCTTTTTTGCCCCTGGCCGCGTTGCTCCTCCTCGCGTGGGGCCTACCACAACTCGTTGTCACGCCTTGCCAGAAACAAAAAATCCTTCGCATTTCATTAAACCTATTTGTGAGACAGGACGCTAGAGGGACAGTTCGCCAATCGGTTTGCCGGTGTGGTCAATGACTTGGACACGGCGATACGAACCGGTCTCCATACCTACTACGAGACAGGGGTGGGTCATCACCTGTGGCAGCACTGCATCCGCTTCAGGTTCCGTCCAGAAGATCTCGATGACGGCAGTTTCACGATTCAGATACGCGTCTGCGAGGCTGAACTGATATCCGGGTGTCGGTTGTTCGCCGTTGGATATGGCCAGGAGCAGCAGATCGGGTTCGTTGGGCGGTTGTTCCAGAACCGTCATATCGATGAGTTTAGAACCACGGATTTTGGCAATGTCTGCGTAGCTGACCAGGGATATACCGCTTTCCAGCGTTTGGCAGTTTCCGTGGTTGAGCACCTCTACGGCAGCCAGGGTATCGCCCATGGAACAGCCCAGGACGCTTGCGGCAACTAACAAGGCTAACCAGATTTTGGCGGTTTTACTCATCGATTTCGCCCGGCTGCGTTTTTTGGGAGAGGTTTTTTGAAAGATATCCCGCTCTCGCTGCGGGCAGAAGTTGCCGGTGCAAGGGTCGAGAGGTTCGTGCGGAACCCCGAAACAAAGTCGAGGCCGGACATGTCGCCGTTGACGTTCAGCAGGTCGGGCGAATCCAGTGTGCGATAGGCACCACACGCCTCGCCGGTATCGCAGAGGAAGTCGTCGTCGTCGGAATCGGTTCCCGCAAACAGCCGGTATTGACCCGTTGGAACATTGCCGATCATGAATTCATAAACTCCGTTGTCGACTGTCAGAACTGTTGCCGGTAGTACGGAGGTGTCATCTTCGTTTACCAGAATGATGTAGTGCAGGCCCGCGTCAGCAGTCAGATTGATACTGGATACCTGCATGATGATATTGACGCTTATGTCGTTAGCGTCTGAATCGATGGTGAGGGTCGCGCCGTACGTTCCATCTACGGTGATGGCCGAACGGTCGACCAGGATCTCGTAATCGCCCATGCCACTGATATCAACCGAGGTCGAAAGGTAGCCGAGCCATGGTTCGCTGGTTGTGATGTTCTGCACGGTTACCGTGCCAGTGCCCACATTCTGCAGGGTGAAATCCAGTAAGGTGCCAAAAGCGCCAAAGTTCAGCGTACTTGCGGATGCGCTCATCACCGGGCCAGGATCAGTTCCCTGGCCGTTGGCAAGCGCTAATGCGGTCACAACCGCTTTATGGGCGTTGATCAGACCGTGCCCGTAGGACTCATCGTACCCCGGCGTGCCGAGATCGTCGGTGAGGTCTCCAGCAAGTAGCGCTGTGTCAAACTCCGCTGGTGTGAGGCCAGGGTGGACCGCCTTCATCAGAGCGATGACACCTGCTACATGGGGTGCCGCCATGGACGTGCCACTCAACGCGGCATAACCGAATTGTACCGGCCCAAACGTGCCATCATCACCTATGGTACTCACGACGCCGTCACCGATTCCATCACCGTTGAGATCCGTCGCGTTATAACCGCCGGGGGCGGCGACATCGATGGTCGATCCGGTGTTGGAATAGGTTGCCAGGCCGTTGCTGATGGTCGTGGCGCTCACCGAGATCACACCGTCATAGGCAGCGGGATAACTCGGTAGCGTCGAAGACTCGTTACCGGCGCTTGCGACCACAAAAACTCCGGCGGCTCGAACTTCGTTCACCACGTCCTGCTCGCTTTGCGAAGAAAACGAACTGCCCAGGCTCAGATTAATCACATCGGCACGTTGCTCGGGAACTGTCCCTGAGTCATTGGACAAACCCGCGGCGAAGCGCACCGCCTGCAGAACATCGTAGGTCGTACCACCGTCTATGCCCAACGCTCGCACCGGCATGATTCGTGAATCCCAGGCGATACCCGCTGCGCCCGTGGGGTTCGGGTCATTATTGTCGGGGTTGTTGCTTTGTGCGGCAATCGTACCGGCCACGTGGGTTCCATGAAAACTGCTCGAGCCACCGAAAGCGAGATCGCCGGGGTCATTTGGATCGGAATCGATGCCGTCGCCATCGTTGGCGCGTTGAGCATTGCTGACGAAGTCGTATCCGGGTACGAGCTGATTAGTAAGATCGGGGTGGTTCAACAATACCCCGGTATCCACTACTGCGACGATCACGCTGGCGTCACCCGTCGTGAGGTCCCAGGCGAGCGGGAGATTAATTGTGGGGTAGTGCCATTGATACCCATACAACGGGTCGTCCGGCACCTTGTGCGGCCGCCTGATGAGATTCGGTTCTGCGTAGCGAACGGCACGGTCCCTGGCAAGTCCTTTGATCGCGAGCAGCGTCTGATATTTGTGCTTGAGTGCCGATGAGATGCGGCCGTGGAGGGGTACGCGGAGGTTCGTGTAACGACTCGCAGCCGCAGCCATCCGCACGAGCGTGCGATTCGGCGCGTCCATCGCCATGAGCGCAAACCGTCCACTTCGTCCTTTCTGACGCATCACATAACGTGGGCCAAGCCCCGGATCGTCTGAGTGCACAATTATCTCGCCGGGCACGAAGGAATCGCTCACCCGGGTGGCGGAGCGACTGGTGGTCGTCGCCTCCTGGCCGATGGTAAGCACGTAGTTGCTGGCGCCGGACACTGGCACCACTTCCACAAAAAAATTCCCAGCAGTCGTGGCGTTGAGACTTTCGGTG
>SMWK01000304.1 GCA_004356895.1 Gammaproteobacteria bacterium | reverse complement strand
TTCGATGATCTACAAGATCTGGAACGCGGCCTAAATGCCATCAGAGACGGCGAGATCGAGGGACAAGGCACCTATCCGCAAACGTTTTCAATCAACGAGTGGATATCGATGCTCGCCGAACCGCGTTGGCTGCAGGATTGGGACTAGCGCTCTCACCGGACGCCGCTTCTTTGTAGCCAGACATCGCTTGGATCCTTTGGCCATCCCTGGCCAGAAGCTATCAGCGTGTTATTCAATACGCTGCTAGCCCGCCTTATCTCTGAGATCGGGAAGCAAATAGCCCTGGACTTCGAGATCGGCGCGTACGACCTTCTTATCCATTTTACCGGTAGAAGTCAGTGGGATGCTGTCGACGTAGAGCACATCGTCCGGTAACTGCCACTTGGCGAACACAGCCGCACAATGTGCAAGGACGGCGTCAGCAGAGACCTCTGCGCCCGGCTCGAGTACTACCAGCGCAACAGGCCTTTCGTCCCATTTAGGATGGGGTTGGGCTACCACGCAAGCTTGAGCGACGCCATCCAGTCCAACAATCTGGTTCTCGAGATCCACAGACGAAATCCACTCGCCTCCGCTTTTCACCAGATCCTTCGAGCGATCGCTGATGATCAGATACTCCTCGGCATCGATCTTGCCAACGTCCCCGGTCATGAGCCAACCGTCATGGAATTTTTCCGGCTGAGGGTCGTGGTAATACTCGGAGCAGATCCAGGGACCTCGGATCAGAATCTCTCCCACGGATTCGCCATCGTGAGGCAGCCGGTTGAAATCTTCATCAAATATGTCGAGCTCGAGGCCTGGCATGAGTTGTCCAGCCTTGGCGACGTTTTCGAATTGTTCGTTCAGCGAATCAGACAGATGCGATCGTTTCATCAGCCTTCGTGACAGAGTTGCTAACGGAGAGGTCTCCGTCATACCCCATCCCTGGATCATTTCAACATCCAGAGTGTCCCAGTACCAACGAATCAACGAAGGGGGCGGGGCGGATCCGCCACAGGTCAACCGCTGCAGCTTGGATAGATCGTACTTATCAGGATCCGACTCGTAGATTGTTTTTATTCCCTGCCAGATCGTCGGTACGCCAGTGGACAACGTGACCTCTTCTGAAATCATCAGTTCAAGAAGCCTCGCCGGATCCATGAAGCGGTGGGACATGATCTGCTTGCACCCGAGCATTAACGCAGCCCAGGGCACACCCCAACCCATCGCGTGGAACATCGGCACGATGCCGCAGATGCTGTCGGTGGCGGAAATCCCAATCGAGTCGGTCATACATTGGGTAAGTGTGTGCAGATACTGCGAGCGGTGTTCGTACTCCACACCTTTCGGGTTTCCTGTCGTGCCACTCGTGTAACACAAACCTAATGGAGAGTTCTCATCGATCTGTGGCCACGAGTAATCGGTGGGTTGCCCTGTAATGAAAGCCTCGTAGTCCACAGAATTTGGCAGGTCGGTGCTCCATCCTTCGAATCCCTCTTCCGTCGCAACGATCACCCGCTCAACGCTCGGTATTCTGCCGTTAAGTTGTTGGAGCTTTGGCAACAGATCAGCATCGACGATGATGACCTTGTCCTCGGCGTGACCGATGATGTAGGCGAGATCCTTATCCGATAAGCGGACGTTCAGCGTATGCAGCACAGCGCCCATGCCCGCAACGGCATGGTAAGTTTCCAGATGGCGGGATCCGTTCCACATGAAGGTACCCACCCGATCCCCGATGTCGATACCGGCATTTGCCAACGCATGGGCCAACTGATGGGCACGATCGCGGGTTTCCTTATAAGTCTGCCGGCGTACTCCGGACTCGGTGGCGGTAACGATCTCTTCCTTCGGGGCAACTCTGGCCCCGCGATCCAGAATATTGGACATCAACAACGGCGTATGCATCATCGCCATACTCGGGAACCTCTGATCTTCGCAGTTTCTATTGCCCACGATTCTAGCGCTATCGACTGACGAAGCCGAGATCCTGCCTCAGGCGGACGCGCGTAGCTTCGATCTCTTGATCGCGTACGGCTTCGCTCCAGTGAAGGTGTTCAGCCATAATGTCAGCACCCGCCAGCAACACGGGCTCGACCTCGGTTGGGTCGAACCAGGCAACGCGCAATCTGCGATACAGAAGGTCCTCGAGATGTACGAGGCTTTCGTTGGCAAGCGACCATCGTATTTCCTCGGCAAAGACGGAATTAGCAACAGGCTCGGGCCGATCTCCCAGCACGATGGGGACTTCGGACCCATACAGTCGGACCAACCGCTCAGCGACCGCATTGTCGAGATGGTAACGGCGTGCGATCTCTTCACGAAACGCACCAACATCGTCAATATCCCCTCCAGGCAATCGGGCGAGCGGTTGTGGCATGTTGAGCCGTTTATCGAGAATGTTGCCCACGACTGACATAGCGGTCTCTGCCATCTTGCGAAAACTGGTGAGCTTGCCCCCGGCAATGCTTACCAGCCGCTCCTGGACCCACACTTCGTCCTTACGAGACATCTCCTTTGGTGCTCTGCCGGGCTGATGAACCAATGCCCTCAAGCCCGCCCAGGCGCTCATCACATCGTCCACGCTGAGCTCCGGGACCCGGAAGTATCGCGCCAAGGGGCTGAGCAGGTACGCCACATCTTCCGGTTCAACCTCAGGCCATACGCCTGGCCCGCCAGGAAAGTGGGTGTCGGTGGTGCCAATGTAGGTTACCTGCCGGCGCGGAATGGTGAAGATACTGCGACCGTCTGTGGTATTGAGCACCAGCATGTGGTTGATCGGCAGCTTTTCATGTTGCACCACGATGTGCACACCTTTGGAAAGCTGGAGTCGTTTATGCGTTTCTCCCAACACGCTCTCCACCCAGGGCCCAGTCGCGTTGACGACCGCGCATGCACGCAAGTCGAACTTCTCGCCCGTCACGTGATCGTCGACACGCAGCGTGCAACCGTCTGTATCCTGTTCGATCCCGGTAACCGCCGTGTAGTTGCTCAATCGCGCGCCATATCCCGCAGCACTCCGGAGCGTCGCAAGAACCAGCCGGGCGTCGTCAGTCAGGTATTCGCGATACGCACAAACCCAGGGATACCTCACGCGGTCGAAGGTTGGCTCTTCGCTCTCAAGCCGCTCCGCGTTCCAACTGCGGTGACGATCGCTTCGTTCAACCGCACCGAGGCGCTCGTATACGCCAATGCCGGTACGCAACTTCACCAGCTCGGATCGAGAAGCTGCCGGGACAAGCATCCAGCGTGGCTCCGCAAGGTGGGGTGCCATTGCTAAAACGCTCTTACGTTCCAGCGCGCTCTCCCGCACGAGAGCGATATCACCCATCGCGAGATAGCGAAGACCGCCATGAATCAGCTTGGTCGAGCGGCTGGAGGTACCGGCAGCAAAGTCATTGGCTTCCAGCAAGACCGTATTCAGACCGGCCTGGGATGCGTGCCGGGCAATACCTGCCCCAGTGATCCCGCCGCCAATGATGGCTAAATCGAAACTGTGCCCGGCGATGTCGGCTAGCTGTCTGACTAACGCAGGCACTAGTACTCCAACAGCCTAGCGTCGCGCCCCGAGGAGCAGGCGAAACACGATATCCGGACCGTTTTGGTTCCCCGTGGGCAGCTTCACCATGGCACCTATACTCAAGCTTCGCCGTTGATGTTGGAATGCACGATACCCGATCCATGCGCGAACGTCCCCGGCACCCATAGGCGCGGCAGACCATAGAGTTGCGCCACAAAATAGCAGGATACTAGTGAGAATCGAGTTCTGTCTCGCCGGTCACGCGATTGCGACCGAGTTCCTTGGACCGGTACAGGCAGGCATCGGCGCGATCAATAAACGAAGTGGCTTCCTCACCGGGAACGTACTCCGCCACACCCAGCGATACGGTGACCTTGTCGATTTCCTCTCCACGCAGGTTCTGCAATACCTGTATTTCGATGATGGCGCGAATACTTTCTGCAAGCATCATGGCACCCGCGAACGGGGTGGCCGGTAACAGGATTGCGAACTCCTCACCGCCATAACGAGCCAACAAATCCCTGCCCTTGACGCACCGTTCCATCTCCTGGGCAACAAAACGAAGTACGATGTCTCCGACCAGGTGGCCATGGGTGTCGTTAAACATTTTGAAATGGTCGATATCGGCCATCGCCAGGCAAAGACTCTGACCATCGGCTGTGGCCTCTTCGATCCGGCGTTTCAGAATTTCGTCAAAAGCGCGCCGATTGGCAACACCCGTCAGCGAATCCGTACGGGAATCGCGACTCAATGCGATAACCTGTGATCGAACCTGGTGCAGCTCGGCAGTCATACCATGCAGAGACGACTCAACCTCCGCATTTCGCTGCTTGGCCAATTGAGTTTCCCGTACCAATTCAGCGACAAGCTCACGTACAGCTTCTGCCGTGGGATTACCCTCGAGAGTCTGGTCAGACCTGTCGAGAACTTCCGAAAAGTGATTGATGCCTTCACCCAGATGGCCCAACTCGCTGAGCACGGACTCGACCGCATCACGCACAGTCTCCTGAATCCCATCCACTTCGTTGCGAATCTCGTCGAGATAGTATTTTTCGTAGATCCTCCGGCACAGCTCAGGAGAAAATCCATCACCGATATCGATCAGACCCTGGAGTTCATTAGCCAACGCCTCGTTGCGCTCGACAACGAAGTCATACCAAATCGCATAATTTTGAGGAATGGTCGGTATCCGCTGTTTACTCATGAGCGGCAACACCCGTTTGAGTATTTGCACCGATTCGTTCAGCGGGACTTCAAATGGTGATGGCATAGCGAGCTAGACTCTCAACTCCGTTTATTAAATCTAGTTGAGAAAGTACAAAGAGCCACGCGTTTGGACATCTTTTTTCCCTGCTGGACGTCTCTTAACCCTCAATCAGAACACTGATTCGCCGGGTTCAAGCCTCATATTCGTTCGAGTTGTGCAGATACAGGCCGACTGGGCATCCATGCCCATCACGCTAGTTCCCGCCCATTCTGGACAGGAACTAGCTACCGCTTTTGATCACAAGGTTCTAACCCGCAGCTGCGGGAATGGCAATCAAAGGCCGAGTGGGGAGTGTTCCACTAAGAATTGGCGAAATTCACCACAAAGGAAGACTGGATGTCCTGGCAAAAGCCTAAATTCTCTGGGCTGCGAACCAAATTCATCGTTGGCACGACTATTGAATGACCAGTGGTAAGGAAAAAGTTATGCAAATTCAGCAACAGGCAAAAAAAGGACACGGCAGTGACGCTGCCACAGACACTGGAAAAGGAATGATGAACCACAGCATACGACTCTCACGTGTAAACCATCCCCGAGGCACGCTGGTGGCCATGGTATTGCTGGCCACCGTGTTCCTGCTCTTTGGCGTCTTCGCCCATGCGCTCCATCCGGAATTGGCCGCACAAGCACCGGCAGCAACGAGTGACGTGATGTTGTTTCTGGCGAACCTGCGCTGAGGGCTCTTATTGAAGCCGCTGAGGGCTCTTTATTGAAGCCGCTGAGGGCTCCTGAACTCAAGTAGCTGGATGATCGGCCGATAACGAAGGACATAGAAATGGCTCATTCCTCTCTGGAAAGAATTCGCTCGAAATGGCATCTCGACAAGAAAAACGGCTGGGTCGCAGGTGTCTGCGCGGGTCTGGCGAACTATTTCCACACCGACCCGGCTTTCGTCAGGGTCGCATTGGTCATCGGCGCATTGTTCATGTGGAAGCTCGTCCTCGGCGTCTACGTGATCGCCTGGATCTTGTTGAACGATCATCAAGACTGATTTTGCTGGGTTCCCTGGTGTTCACACTGGCGGCATGTATCAGTTATGAAACCAGCGACACCCGCAGTCAAATCCAGAACCCGCAAGGCAATACGCTATTTGCGGAAATTCTTCCGGGGCAAACCACCAGCGATTGGCTCCGGCAACGCTTAGGCGCGCCGGCACGAATCACCGAACAAGGCGAAGGGGAGTCGCTGTGGCGCTATGACAACGTTATCGTTACCGATCGCACGCTGAAGGTGTTGCCATTGTTCGAGGTATCACACACCCAAAACCATCAGTACTACTTCTGGTTCGAGATCGAGAACAACCTCATCGTCGACTATTGGACAACGCATCCACAAGGATAGGCGCGCGCGCTTTTCATTCTTCTCGTTCTCTGTTTTTCTGCCAGGTTGCAAACGCGACGAGTTCTTCTCTTACCATTCCAACGACGTAGCTTATGACCACCGCATCATCCAGCAAACCCAGCCCGGCAATGAAATCTGGAACTAAATCCAACGGCGCAACAAAGTAGAACACGCCCGCCACAATGGTGATCAGAGTGCGAGTCGAAACGTCGCGATATTCACCTTCGGCCCAGGCTTTCAGCAATGCCAGCAATAGCTCGAGTTCGTCGCGCACCGCGCGGAGCCCGTCCGAAATCCGGGTGCCATCGCTGGTAAGCTTGCGTGCAGCTCTCCGGGTCAGCGCTCGCAGCTCCGAGGGCGAACGAATGAGCATGCCCGCGCGCGTACGGTAATGGGCGAATCCTTCGGGCGGTTCGTTCATTTCGCGAGAAAGTTCACAATCCAGTGTGCAATCGTGCCTTCATGGGTGTCCTCACCCAGAGACTCCATCCCACGCGCGAAAGTCTCCGGGCCGAGCACCTCGTTACGCATCTGCATCCCAGCAGCCGAGTATGCTTTGGTGAATTCCGGGTGTCCCTGGAAGGTG
>SMWK01000303.1 GCA_004356895.1 Gammaproteobacteria bacterium | reverse complement strand
CTGCATATTAACCGTTAACCAATGTCCGCTTTCGGCTGCCGATTTAAGCTTGAGTTTATAGTCATGCGATCTCCGTTCCCAGATTCTGTTTCGTTAATTCTCTATGTACGCGTCCTTGAGTTCCACGCAGGAGTAGGGCTCGAACGGCACGTCCGACGTATAGACGACGTCCTGTCCGCTGTACATTCCCGTGAAGTAGAGCGAGTCCTCTGCAGTGTACGTTCGCGTGAGTCCTTGTGTCTCGGCGTCGTAAGAAAAGCGCTCAACCGCATGCATCTGATCGCTGTGTTTCGCAAGACCGCCGCCCCCGGCGATTAGGAAACCCTCAGAAAAGCCGATCGTGTCGACGATGAGCGTTTCGCCCTCCCAGCGACCGATGGAGTGGCCTGCACGTGATAGGGTGATGTCATCGGGATGCTCGTCCATGTTTAGGTGGATCGTGCGCTCGATATCCATGAGCCCGTACTTCAGCGTGATCGTATCCTCCGTCTGGATGATCTCGTTGACGTGACGATCGAACTCCCAGTCGAAGAAAATGTTGGTGGCAGTGCAGTACATCCGAGGATTAGCCTCTTGAGCGATCAATCCCTCGATCGCGGCGCGCCCGGCGGCTGTCAACTCGATGCCGCCGGGCAGGGCACCCGTTCCCATGCCCATACCGCCCATGCCCATACCCATGCCGCCACCACCGGTGCCGCCTTGCGGGTTGCGCTGCGGCGCGGCCCAGGTGCCGTTCAGATCGAGGCGCCCGTTGACCGTCCTCGCCTGAGCGCCGACGGGCGCGTCTATGACGTCTCGGCGTTGCCCGTAGCGATCGAGAACGCTGTCGTCGGCGAGGATCACGGTTCGCAACGCACATGCCGTGGGCTCATTCCTGCCCTTCTCGCCCTGTACGGTGATCTCTCCGCCGATCGGAAACAGATCTTCGGACCAGCCGGCACGTCGCAACAGCGAGCCGGCTTGCAGCTCACAGCGCCAGGGGACGGCTGTGCCGTCATCGGCCATCACATCGAAATAGATGTACCCGTGGGGATTGACGAGACGGACACTGGTGACGACGCCGGTCACCTCGACCGGATCGCCCCCGCCGAACTGGCCCGGGCCGTGATGCGCGTGGGCCGTCGTCATTACGAAGAGCGTCAGGGTAATGCAGGCGGTTCTCATGCGGATTTCCTTTAAAGATCGAATCGAGGGCGGCTTATCGGGGCGGCCCGACTAGACCTGCCCCTCAGACTGTCTCAATTTGGGTGGTATCGCAACAGGGGGCAGATCAGAGCCGAGTCAGTTTAAAGAACGGCGGTCACGTCGATCTGAAACAACGCCTTCGGACTTGTGATGTGGGGTAGTTGCACAAAAGTGCTGACGGGAGGGTCGGAAACCAAGCGGGGAGCATGCTTCTCGTAATACTCGAGTTCCGTCTTGCGCATTTTCGGATAATCTTCAAGATACCTTAGCATCATGAGAGTTTTAACCACTTTGTCCATTGAACTCCCGCCTCCTTCCAGGCCTGCTTTGACCTTATCGAGGGCCAGGATTATCTGCTGTTCGACGCTATCCGTTTCCACTTCATTGGTTTCTGGATTCGATCCATCACAACCAGAAAGGAACAGCAGATTACCCGCTGAAACGCCGCTGGCAACAGCCTCGTTTCCTGGATAGTGTTTTCTTACCCAATTCGGCGCCTGTTTGTCGACCACTCCGAAAGCCTCCACTTCGATCAGAAACTCAGGGCGCGGTAGCTCGCTGACAATAACGACCGTACTGGCTGGTGGATTATTGGCAAGATCCGGAGCATGCTGTTGGAAATACGCCCGCTCCACTTCCCGATACTGTTGTACGTGATTTGGGTCCTTCAGAAACACAGTGGTCTTGAGCAAACTGCTCATGGAGCCGCCTGTTTCTTCCATACCGATCCTAAGTTTTTCGAGAACAATCCGAGTCTGTTCACCGAAATCCATCGTTTCTACACGTACTGAATCGTGGTCTAGGGCCTGGCAGCCGGAGAGAATGACTAGATCACCAACCACCTGGGTACGAGCAAACTTGGCGTGTTCTATTGGCACATGGGGATAAGCTAACTCCCTGCCGCCCCAGTATTCTGGATAGTATTTGACACCCCATTCCGGCGCGTTTCTATCAACGACCCCAATGATTTCATATTCGACTAGAAACTCCGGCCTTGCTAAGGAGGGAACCACCATAAGTGTGGCAGCTGGCGGGGTTTCCACCAGATAGGGGGCATGCTCCAAGTAATACTCCGTCTCCGTCTTACGAATCTGAGGATAATCATCCAGACTTCTGACCAAAAAAAAGGTCTTGACGATGTTCTCCATGGAGCTTCCCGCCGTCTCCATGGCGAGCCTGGCGTTTTCAAGTGCTACCCTCACCTGGTCTTCTACACTCTCTGGTGCTGGGCTACCGGTAATCACATCTTGGCCGGTGCATCCCGACACGAAAATGAGATTGCCTACCACGATACTTTGGGCGAATTTCGGATGTTTCTTCGGCACGTCGGGATACGCTAGTCTTCTCCCCGCCCAATATCCCGGAAAATATTTCACATCCCAGTTCATTTCTGCTCCTTCGAAGCTGGAGGCTGACTGTGCCGAAACGCGTGGCGCGACTGCCAGTGCGGCGAGCCAAAAAATGAGTTCGCGACGGCTCAATCGACCCCTTTTGTAGTGCCCGACTAGTACTCCGAAATCAGATCTGTCCAATTTGTTTGAAGACGGACAGTATGAATTCAATCATTGAATCTGTATCTCGGACCGTAATATTCGCATGTTCAATATGACTCACGGTGTCTCCCCTACGCTCTCAATTTTGCAATAGCAGTATCAATATCTTCTTTCCACTGAGCTTCAGTGGTTACGACGAATGACCTCGGTCCTCTAGATGCACTCCACAGAACAACATCGGGGTCTAGCTCACGGTAGGTTTGCAAGCTTTCGATCAAGGGCCCTGAGCGGCCACCGTCGCCCGAGCTAACTATGGTTTGCCATTGGCCATTCGACTGAAGAAAGGTGTCACCCGTAAAGAGAAACGTCTGGCCGGATCGGGACTCGTACAGAAACGAAGTGCTCCCGTCAGTGTGTCCTGGCGTAGAAATTATTTCGATGTCAGCGAAATGCCTCGTGGTCTCAGAGAAGGTGAGATCGACTTCACACGACTCCGAAATCGCGGCTCTCTCGTTTCCGTCGCAACATAACTTCGAAGCAAACTGTCGTTTGATGATCTCCAGGGATGCGCCGGCTTCGTGGCGATGGCTGAGGTACTGATACTTGACGCCGCCCATCTCAGCGATGCGGGCGATTTCGTCGGCATGCCCCGAGTTGTAGATCAGCACATTGCCTTCTGGGAGCTGCAACAGATACGCGTGCGTGTGGATCGCTCCGAAGGGTATTTCCAGTCTTGTTTGCCACAGGTCTGGGTATATCTCTTTCATAGTCCATCTTCCCTTCGCATATGGTCCTGTTGTATGTCGAGCCCTGCTTATTCCTTGATAATCTCAATTGACCGGCCCCCTGTTGCGATACCACCTAAATTGACAGAGTCCGAGGTCATTGTGTCGTGACGACGACAGGCAAGGCAAATCTACTAAGCGGTAATTGCACGGTCTGTGGGGCGGGCGGTCGCGCAAAATGTCTTGTGGTACTGCGAATGTGGGATATCAGCATTGATGCGGCGAAAAATGGGCCAAGTCGGATTAGTGGCAGGTACCGCGTTGAACGCGATGGACTTCCGGTGGACTTCGAAGGACAAGAGTCTCAGCGTTACAACCGGCAAAATGTGGCAACTGATTGAACTTACTGGTCGGGGCGAGAGGATTAGAACCTCCGGCCCCTGCCTCCCGAAAGCGCAACGCGAGTTGTAAGTAATTGTTCTAATTGAAGTGACGGGAGCCGCCCCTGGCTCTAAGTGCTAGTTGAAGCTGGTTCGAGCTAACTGGTGTGCGCCAAAATTGCGCCAATCATTTCAGACGATACCTAATCCCGCAAAACTCCCACAGCGGATTCCTCAGATACAGCCAAGTCATTGATAGAGTAGGGTGTCTCGCTCTACAGCCACTGTCTGAGTACGGCAAGTGCCCCCCCTGGCTACATGCGCCAACTATTCAAAGGTGTTGCTTCGGGAAATATTGCGGTATTTCCGCTTTCAGCTGATCCGCTTCCACGGCAAACTCTTCCATTCTCCTTCTTACTTCCTCTTCGGTTTTTCCGATGATAAACCCGCCTAATCCAATCAACTTATAAAATGGTTTATTTAGTGGTTCACCGGCGGCAATAATAAACCTACCAACACTGTTCGTACCAAGATCGGTAATGGATAGCGTTTGGTCCTCGTCGCCCAAGATCATCATTTGTTGTTCATCCACGGTCACATCATTCACCTTCAATTTACCTTCAATCACGAACAATATTCCTCTGAATGATGACGGCACCTGCAAGTCCACCGCTTTGCCATTCTGCAATTGAACATACGCATAGACAATTTTTCGGTGAGTGAATGGTTGAACGGATTTAACACCACAGAACTCACCCGCCAACACACGCACGGTGGCGTTTTCCAAAGTGACGACGGGCACGTCCTCCGGTTGAATAACAACTGTTTCGACGTTCTCTTCATCGGTAGAATTCCACACCAACTGTACGAATTCCACATCCATTTCGGCAGCTACAGTTTCTGGTGAAGGGAATTCATGATGAAAGGCGGGGGACCCCGCATGAACATAGTACAACCCACCAGCATGCAGATGCGCCTCAGTCTCTCCTTTTAAACTATCCCATGCCATCCAAGTTCCGTTTACAGGGAGAAAACTCATGGCGGTGAGTCCGAGATGTGGATGCGGGCGAAAAGACGACTCGTCACGTGTGTTAAATGTTGCGAAATCGAACAATACAATGGGATCAACGTCAGCGATTTCGTGTGTCGTTCCGTTGCCGTCAATGTCAGTGGTACCGATCAGTCGTAAACCATGTTCACCTAAGTTTGAAGCATTAATGATTTGGCGAAGTCGGGTCATGATCTGTTTTCCCTTCCTAGCTCTTTCGACCATTAGCAGACATTCAACGCCCAGCCTCGATCTTACCGTCTCGTGCCAGCTTGAGTCCCGCAGAACAGCGCTCTGGCATCTGTAACTGCTTGATTTAGTGTTCGTGCACCCTGCCCTGCTATGGCAGTTCGAACCGCCAGATACTCGTATTCTAGAATTCACTTCAAATTCAACGGGTAACTACGCCACGGCTGCTTATGGCCGAAAGCAGCCATTCAGACTGAGTCTAAATCGCTCCTTGCGAATGTCTGCTTTGGAGAAAAAAGCGGACATTCGGGTGTTAGAGTTACGGGCAAGGGCGAATTGCCGCAATCGACCCAAAGCGGTCGAGCCGATTTTCGCCAAATCGTGGACCAATCTAGGTAAAATCGGTTGGAAGAGCTGTTTCCGATCATCGGGGGAGAGGTATGGCGTTAATTTGGAGAGAGCTGAACCTGCTTCACATTGCGTCAGCTGTAATGATTCTCAGCAGCTGGTGCTTCTCAACGAACACTTTCGCTCAGGACGAGTTTCCCCTAGATATTGAGGGAATCTGGAGTGGTCTAATTACGACTCAGGATCGTGATGAATGGGAGATCGAAGACTTCTCGTGCTTCTCTGGTTGCCCGCCGGAGGTCTATCAGGTTCTAACAAATCTAATTGACGATCCGGCGAATTATGATCGTCCTTACACT
>SMWK01000302.1 GCA_004356895.1 Gammaproteobacteria bacterium | reverse complement strand
GTCATTTCGAGCCTGATTCGCCTTGCGGCGGATTCAGCGCTCAGCAATGCAAGCGACGAGGAAATCGACCGGATTCGCGCTCTGGTGAAACCCTTATACCTGGAAGTGCTCAATGACGAGGCTCACACGGAGGCGGGAGTTTCGCTGATGAGTGCAATCATGGAAGCGAGTGGCAATCTCGTCTGTCACATCATCGCGCGCAGCCTGCTCCAGCAATTCGCGCCCAATATGACGATGTTGGAAGGGCTGGTCCGCATCGATGTCGAAGCTTACCAAAGTTACGCCCGTCAGCTCGACGAGGCCCTGGGTGCACGGGACCGAGAAGCGGTGAGAACCATCTTCGAAGCATTTTCAAAACTCAACCGTGAATCGGTAATGCGGTCATTCGCCGCATTCCAGGCGAACGGCAACGGGTCCGCTAATCTGGAGACTTCCACATCATGATGCGCAAGCTGCTACTCCCCTCACTTGTCATCATCGCGGCGATATTCGGCGCTGTCACGCTCATGGCGACCGGCCCGGAACTGAAACCCACCGCCATAGAGCCCATCGCCGTGGCCGTGCGGGTGCGCACCGTTGTGCCACAGTCCATTCAGCTCACCGTCCATTCCCAGGGGACCGTCGTTCCCAATATGGAATCCGAACTGATTCCGGAAGTATCTGGCCGGGTCGTATGGATGTCGCCGTCCCTGGTGAACGGTGGTTACTTCGAATCCGGTGCTGTTCTGCTGCGCATGGAAGACAGCGACTATCGCACATTGCTCGAGCGTGCCCGAGCCAATCTGAACCGTGCCCAGGCAGAGTTCGAACACGCTCGTTTCGAGTATCAGCGCTTGAAACAATTGGAAGAACGCCAGTTAGCCAGCCGATCGCAAATCGAGAGTCAGCTCCGTTCCTATCGCGTGGAGGAAGCCTCGCTGCAGGATGCCAGAGCAAACTTCGCACAAGCCAACCGCGACCTTGCCCGGACGGAAATCAAGGCGCCATTTGCAGGCCTCGTACGAGAGGAATCTGTCGACATCGGCCAGTTTGTCAGCCGTGGTTCACCTATCGCCACTATTTACGCCGCTGATCAGGCAGAAATCAGACTACCCATCGCCGATCGTCAGTTGGCATTCCTCAATCTGCCGCTTGGACATCGCGGCGAACTCCCCCTAGCGCAGCAGCCCAACGTCACGCTGGTAGCAAACTACGCGGGGCAGAAGTTGACCTGGCACGGCAAAATTGTCCGTACCGAAGCGCAAATCGACATAGCAAGCCGCATGGTGCACGTGATCGCACGAGTATCCAACGACGCTCAGGAAGTGCCGCTTTCTGTGGGCCTGTTTGTCAACGCAGAAATCGAAGGTCTGCTTGTGGACGACATCGTCGTAATGCCTCGTAACTCACTGCGCAACGGCAATCGAGTGCTGGTCGTCGATAACGACAACAAGCTGCACTATCGAGACATCGAGCCGCTGCGGTTGTACCGCGATGACGTCCTGATTCAGAGCGGGCTCGAAGCAGGTGAGCGAGTGTGTATCTCCCCTTTGCAAACCGCCATCGATGGAATGCGGGTAGAACCCCTTCCTGAAAATATCGATACAGTCGCCGGCTGAAGGGTAAAAAAATGCTTTCCGCGATCACCTGGTTTACCAAAAATCCGGTAGCTGCCAACCTGCTCATGTTTGTCATGGTGCTCGGCGGGGGAATGGCCTTGCTGACTGTCCATCAGGAAGAGTTTCCCACGATGGACATCAACATGGTCAGTATCAACGTGCCATACCTCGGTGCTGCACCCGAAGAATCCGAGCAAGGGGTGTGCATTCGTATCGAGGAGACCCTGGAAGGCGCCAACGGCATCGAGAAGGTCCAGTCGACTGCTTCGGAGGGCGCCTGCACCGTCATGGCCATGCTTTACGAGAACGTCAACCAGATCGAAGTGTTGAACGAGATCAAAAGCCTGGTCGACGGAATCAACACCTTCCCTGTCGAAACTGAAAAACCCATCGTCTCCAAGATCACCATTACCCACGATCTTATGCAGATAGCGCTCTTCGGTAATACGGACGAACGTACCCTCAAAGAAATTGGCAATGAAATCCGCGAAGACATCGTCGCCATCGACGGTGTCTCAACGGTTTCGCTGCAGTTTGTCAGACCCTACGAGATCTCGATCGAAATATCGGAAGACTCACTGCGACGTTATGGCATCACCCTCGAGCAAATTTCCCAGGTCGTGCGTGATACCTCTCTCGACATGCCTGGAGGCACCATCCGCACTGCTGGTGGAGAAATACTGTTGCGTGCCAAGGGGCAAGCTTACTGGGGCGAAGAATTCGAAAACATCATTGTGCTTACTCGCAACGACGGCACGAAGGTCATGTTGAGTGAGATCGCAAACATCCGCGATACCTTTGCCGAGGGTGATCTCACCGCACGGTTCAACGGTAATCCAGCCGTGGTAGTCAAAGTCTGGCGAGTCGGCAAAGAAGACGCCATCACTATGGCAGCCGATATCCTGAGCTACATCGAGCAACGCAAATTAACGCTACCCCCTGGCCTGCAACTGAATATCTGGGGCGATCAATCGAAGCTGTTACAACAACGACTGAACACCGTCAACAGCATGGCGCTTGGCGGCCTGGTACTGGTGGTCATCATCCTGGCGATGTTTTTGAAGTTTCGTCTCGCGATGTGGGTCGCCGCCGGAATCCCCATTGCCTTGTTGGGGACGATTGCCGTGTTCCCTTATGCCGACATCTCCATGAGCACGATGACGGTGATGGCCTTCATCCTGGTGCTCGGCATTCTGGTGGACGATGCCATCGTCGTAGGCGAACGAGTCTACGGTCACGAGCAGATGGGTAAACCACCGGTTCAAGCTGCCATCGACGGTACCTGGAAAGTCTCTATTCCAGTGATTTTCGGCGTGCTCACAACCATGGCGGCTTTTCTACCTCTGCTGCTGGCCACCGGGCGGATGTCCGGGTTTTTCTCGGTGATCGGCTGGGTGGTCGTGATCGCACTGGCTTTCAGCATCATCGAATCTCAGCTCATCTTGCCCGCTCACTTAGCTCACCGTAATCATGCACAACCCACCCACGGTTTTTCGAAGTGGTGGGACAAAATTCAGAGCCGCCTCTCAGGTGGACTCGAAAACCTCGCCAACAATCACTACCTGCCGTTTCTGCGCAGGTGCCTTGAATTTCGCTATGTAACAGCCTCTGTTGGGTTGGGAATATTGATTCTTGCAATGGCTCTGATCATGAGCGGGCGCATTTTGTTTACCTTTTTCCCCTCTATCGAGGGCGACCGGGTTTATGCGAGTCTCGAGATGCCGGAGGGTGTCTCTGTCGCTGTAACGGCTAAAGGTGCCGAGCGTCTGGAAGCTGCCGCGGAAGCACTCAAGGCCGATCTGGAAGAGCTGACCGGTGAGAAGAACGTCATTCGCAACGTCTTCACCAGTATCGGACAAAAAGCGGACCGGGCCAGCGGTAGACCCAACAGGAATGGTCCCGGCCGCAGCCACTTCGGTGAGGTAGTCATCGGCCTCGCGCCAGCCGCCGAAAGAGACAACTTGAGCGCCAAGTTAGTTGCCGGCATGTGGCGGGAAAAGGTTGGCACCATCCCCGACGCGGTGAAACTCAGCTTCAATGCAGACGAATTTTCCGCGGGTGAGCCTATCAATTACGAATTGGCCGGCAGAGACGTCGATATGCTTCGTGCGGCCGCGACCGAGCTGCGCGCGGAGCTCGGCCGCTACGCGGGCGTGTTCGATATCACCGACTCCTTTCGCGCCGGGAAGCAGGAAATAAAACTGAGCCTGCTACCAGAGGCTCGCAATCTGGGCCTGACGTTGCGAGATCTCGCCACCCAAGTTCGTAGCGCCTTCTACGGTTCGGAAGCCCAGCGAATCCAGCGTGGACAGGATGATGTACGGGTAATGGTACGTTTCCCGGA
This sequence comes from Gammaproteobacteria bacterium, assembly GCA_004356895.1. Taxonomy (GTDB): domain Bacteria; phylum Pseudomonadota; class Gammaproteobacteria; order Pseudomonadales; family Azotimanducaceae; genus SMWK01. Next base: position 3,230 of record SMWK01000302.1, on the reverse strand, counting down.
GAGTGAACGGGCGTCTATCGGCAACCTCGAAGACATGTACATTCGCACGCCACAAGGTATCGAGGTGCCGTTTTACAGTGTGGCGCAGTTCGAACTGGGGCGAGGTTATTCGACCATCAACCGGGTCAACGGTCGGCGTGTTATCAACGTGATCGCCGACATTGATCGGTCACAAATTTCGCCGGAAGAAGTCAACATCAGCATTCAAAAAGAGGTGCTGCCCGGACTTCAAGCGAAGTACCCGACCATACGCATGTCGCTGAGTGGTGAGCAGGAAGAGCGCGCCAAGTCTTTTAGCGGCTTGTTTCAAGCAGCGATGTTGAGCCTGGTGGTTATCTACACGTTACTGGCGATTCCGCTGAAGTCTTACATACAGCCCCTGGTGATCATGAGCGTCATCCCGTTTGGAGCTGTTGGCGCCATCGCCGGGCACTGGATCATGGGCTACCAGCTGATGTTCTTCTCCGCACTCGGCATCGTCGCGCTGTCTGGCGTTGTGGTAAACGCGAGCCTCGTGCTCGTAGACTACATCAACCGTCGCAGGCGCGAGGGTATGGAACTGGATGAAGCGGTGTTGAGCGCCGGCGTTGTACGCTTCCGGCCAATTCTGCTGACATCGGTAACAACGTTCGTGGGCCTGGTTCCACTGATGGCGACCCCCAGCCCCGCCACGATGTTTTTTATTCCGATGGCGATATCCCTGGCGTTCGGTGTTCTGTCTGCCACCTTCATCACGCTGATCCTGGTGCCGTGTTTGTACCAGATTGCTGAAGACGCGTTTGGCTGGGATCCGGTTGCCCAAGGCCAAATCGATGCGGACGAAGCATATTTAAACGCACAGGCGCAACGCGCAGAGTAAGAAACAAGGGGCAGCTTCACTTTACCAGGCATTCAGTCTCCGAAGATCGAGCGGCTTGCAACGACTCGAGTAGACCGCAGTAGCTCCATCTGCTCTACGGGTAACCTTAACCGTCGGTGCCAGGTTGGAGGCGAGAATTATGGACGAGCAGATCACGTTCGATCGCTATATCGGGATGCAACATGCCGAAATCGATGGGACGGTCGGGGCGTCCATCGAGATTCAGCCGCATCATCAGAATCCCACGGGCAACATCAACGGCGGCGTAATCATATCGCTCGCCGACAATCTGGCCACGGGTGCCGCCAATCACGCATATCACGAAAAAACCGGCGAGCAGAAATTCATGGTCGGGGTGGATCTCCATGCCGTCATGTTGGGCAATCAGCAGGGCGGAACCATTTTCGGGACTTCCAAGCCCGTTCGTGTAGGCCGCAGGGTTACCGTGATTCGCACCCGAATCACCGGTGATGACGGGCGATTGCTGGCTGAAATCACGACCACCCACGTGCCCATCGCTAGTTGAGAAAATCAGTGCGATTTAGACGCACCACTCGTTCAGCGTCGATTCAGTCAACCAGGTGTTAACTCGTGCGTTATACATCGAGAAACCCGAGGAGTATTTGATGTTTCGTTGTTTTTTTCTCGTTTTTGTGGCCGCACTTTGCGGATGTGCGCAACGACCCTTCGCCCACCCACCGATTGTCGATATGCGTGGCGTCGACGCAGTGCAATACCGTGTCGACTTAGCGGAATGTGACCAATACGCAGAGCAGGTATCCGTCGCTCAGCGAGTCGGTGCTGGCGCCGTGGCGGGTGCCGTAATTGGCGGAGCGGTTAGCGCAGCTGTCGGTAACAGCAACACGGCACAGAGATCGGCGGGCGCCGGTGCTGTGATCGGAGGGGCCCGCGGAGGCGCCGATGGTTTCCGCGAGCGCAACTACGTGATACGTAACTGCCTGCGCAATCGAGGTTACGCAGTCCTGAACTAGTCCGGAAAGCTTTCTGCACACTTAAACCCCCCACTGCACAATGTAATTAGGTGCGCTGACAGATTACAATGGACGGTTCACGGCAATAAACCAAACCGAATCGCAAGTGGGGAGAACGCATGTCTGAAGAAGCACAATCCGACCTAAACGCCGATCTGTATAACCTGACAATGTCAGAAGAGGCGATGCCGCTGCTGGACGCCGTCAAGAATTTCATCACCGAGGACGTCGTACCAATCACCGAGGAATTTTACGCCCTGGGCGAAGGCCGGGAAGACCGCTGGAGTTGGGCACCCGGACAGCTCGAACTCCTCGACGGCGCCAAGGCCAAAGCCAAAGAATCGGGCCTGTGGAACTTTTTCCTCCCCGATGCGGACACGGGTGAAGGGTTATCCAACCTCGATTACACCTACATCGCCGCCGAGCTCGGCCGTGCACCGCTTGCTTCCGAATGCCTGAATTGCAGCGCTCCGGACACCGGCAACATGGAAGTGCTCGAACGGGTCGGCACCGAGGAACAGAAAGAGAAATGGTTAAAGCCACTCCTGAATGGTGAGATTCGTTCCTGTTTCGGTATGACCGAGCCAAACCTCGCATCCTCAGATGCCAAGAACATCGGCACGAAGGCTGTACTCGAAGGCGACGAGTGGGTGATCAACGGCGAGAAGTTCTACATCTCCGGCGCTGGGGATCCGCGCTGTAAGATCATGATCTGTATGGTGAAAACCAGCCCCGAAGCGGCCCCCCACCGGCAGCAGTCGCAGATCTTAGTTCCCATGGATACCCCCGGGGTCAACATACTTGGTCCGATGCACGTCTTCGGTCATGACGATGCCCCCCACGGCCACATGCACATCATGCTCGAAGATGTGCGTGTCCCTAAAGAAAACATCCTTCTCGGCGAAGGCCGCGGATTCGAGATTTCCCAGGTGCGGCTCGGCCCGGGCCGCATCCACCATTGCATGCGCTCGATCGGTCAGGCGGAACGCGCACTGGAACTGATGGTAAAACGCGGGATGTCCAGGGAGGCGTTCGGCAAACCCATCATCCAACTCGGGAAGAATATTGAAATCGTATCCCGTGCACGCATCGACATCGACGCCATGCGATTGATGGTCTTAAGAGCCGCACGTGCCATGGACGTGCTCGGTAACCAGGAAGCGCGCATTATGGTGCACGCGGTGAAAGCCATGGTGCCGGAACGCGTCTGCCAGATCATCGATCAGGCGATCCAGATGCACGGCGCCGCCGGTGTCTCCCAGTGGACGCCGCTCGCGGCCATGTATACGGGGCAGCGCACGTTGCGTCTGGCCGACGGACCCGACGAGGTTCACCACCTGGTGGTTGGCCGCGCAGAAACGCGCAAATACCAGGGAACC
>SMWK01000301.1 GCA_004356895.1 Gammaproteobacteria bacterium | reverse complement strand
CCGCCGTCCCCCAGGGAATCATGAATTCGGCCGACCATCCCGTGTCGGTGCGATGTGTCGCACCCCGCCAGGGGCCGTCCCAATCGAACGACATCTGCCGTTCCGGTAGCAAAGTGCCGTCGGTGATGGAGTCGCCGAGATTTATCTCGAAGAAAAAGCCATAACGACCGGTACCCGACGTATCCAGGCTGATATGGATCCAGTCCCGGCCCGGCATCCATACATCTCGTCCCGACAGCCTCCCGATCAGGGTCTCCGGGGGCTGGTCGGCATCCACGCCCACATGCAGGCCCTTGCTCGAATAAAACAGCCGCACCCGGGTTTCGTGCAGTGGTTTGGCCAGCGTATCCGGATTGGTCAGGTAGAAATCACCCTGATAAGGCAGATTTTGCCAGACCGGTTCGTCCAACTTGCCATCAACCTGGATGTCTACCTCATGACGCTCGAGATGAATTGTCTCCCCTGTCCCAGGCGCAACTTCCGCAGCCGCAAGCACTAGCTCCGGCACCAGGAAGCAGACTGACGCTACCGCCAGGCAATACCACCCCACCCGCCGGTTAAATTCCGAACTCAATTCTTTCACGTAAACCCAACGAAACAACCACTATAGCAAAGCTGGTCAGTCAGCCTATCCGTAGATACCCTTGGGTAGCCTGGACACCAAAGTTGCCTGTCTTCCATTCTGTTAATCCAGTGGCGGAATCCGTTACCTTCAAACATGTAGTAAATAATCATTGACCAGAGGTTCCAGACGGCGGAGTCTGCAACCTGTTCCAGACGATACAGTTTGAAATTATGGCCCGGCCACGCGAATTTGACCCCCAGGCAGCATTACAGACCGCCATTGAAGTGTTCTGGGAGAAGGGTTACTTCGATGGCTCCGTAGACGAGGTGGTGAAACGCTCGGGCGTCGCGAAATACGGAATCTACGGCACCTTCGGCACCAAACGGGAACTGTTCCTGCAGGTGCTCGAACAATATGGCAAAGACCGCAGGCACGACATGCTGAAACTCATTTATCAGCCGGATGCGTCGTTGCCGGAGATCAGAAAATTTTTCCAAGAAGCGCCAAAACGCGTGATGCACGAGAACAGCAAACGACGTGGTTGTCTTATGTGTAATACGGGGATTGAAATTGGTGCCCAGGACGGCGAAATACGGTCCATTATCAACCGCTTCTTTGCCGAACAGACTGGCGTGCTCGAGGCGTGTTTAGCGCGTGCGGTTGCAAACGACGAGCTCTCTAGGGATACAGACACCAAGCGACTGGCGAATTTTCTTTCGCGGGAATTGCGCCTGATGGTGATGCTTGCTGGTAGCGGCGAACCCCTCGCCGAGATTCAAGATCACCTGGAGGTTGCGCTGCAGGTTTTGGACTAGGTTCTATTTGATTATTTCAGACTGTATGGTCTGCTAACAAGGAGATGAAACGTGAAAAACGTATTGAAAGAGAAATGGCAAAGTTTTCTGAGATTTATCGAAGCATTCGAAACGGGATCTTCCTACCCGTTTGAGCAGATTCACGAATTGCAACTGGAGGTTGCGAAGTTGCAAGCCGGTGGATCGACATGTGCTGCCTGCGCCGAAGCCGAACGGCGGACTTGAGCGACTCTTTTTTGATCGGAAAAAATTTGATCGTAACAGACGGCGACGTCTGTAATTGGAGAGCAAGATGAGCACGAACCCCACATTCGTCCAGAAATATTTCCAGCTGGTTGTCACAAGGCCCTGGACGGTAATTGTGCTGAGCGCACTCGTATTGTTCGCAAGCGCCGCCTTCCTGCCGTCAATGGTGATGGACACCCGTTCTGATGCGTTTATCGATGCCGCCGAACCTGCGCTTGTTTATCGGGAAAAGGTGGAGGAATTGTTTGGCCTCGCCGATCCGATTGTGATTGCCGTAACCAACGATTCGTCAACCGGGATCTACAACCCAGATAGCTTAATGCTCGTGCAATGGCTGACCGAACAAGTGCAGCAACTTGCCAACGTAGACCCCGAGCGGGTGGTAAGCCTGGCAACGGAAGCAAACATCGTCGGCACGATTGATGGGATGGAGATCGAAGATTTCTTCGATGAATCACCGTCCTCACCAGCGCGAGTGCTTTGGATCAAACAGGCGATCGAGAACTTCCCCCTCTACCAGGGAAGCCTCGTCGCCCGCGATCACTCAGCGACGCTGATTGTTGCCGAACTGCTTGATGAGTTTGAGGCGGATGAAACTTACGCCGAGATCCTTGCGATCGCTGACAGAGCACCTGTGGGCGCGAACGATCAGCTGCATGTGGCAGGTGAGGGTGCGATTGCCGGTTACCTGTCCGCCTACATCGATGCCGACGCGCAGAAGTTGAACCCGTTGGCCGCCGTTGTCATCACCATCATACTGCTCATCGCGTTTCTGACGATACGCGGGGCGGTAATACCCAATATCGTGATCCTCGGCACCGTGGGTGCAACTTTCGGGTTGATGGCGGCTTTTGGCGTACCGTTTTACGTTATCACCAACGGCCTTACCGTCAGCCTGATCGCGATGGCGGTGGCTGATTCGATTCATATTTTCAGTCAGTACTACATCGAACATCGACGCGAGCCGGGGGCATCCCAACAAACGCTGGTGGTGCGGGCGATGGTGGCAATGTGGCAGCCCATTACATTGACTACCATCACCACGGCCGCGGGATTCTTGACACTTTATCCCACCAGCAGCATGCCGCCGATTCAATATTTTGGCCTCTTTGGTGGGCTTGGCGTGACGCTTGCGTGGTTTTTCTCCGTAACGTTTTTACCGGCGGCTCTCAGCCTGCTGAAACCGAAAGCCAGCCGCGCCTTTGCTGAACCGGCAGCCACCGGATCCATGGATTGGGCGAGCACGCTGATGACCCGGGTAGGGCGCGTGGTGCTTGATCACCCCAGATCGGTCCTGGCCGTTGGTGTGGTTGTTGCGGCCGTTGCCGTCATCGGTGCTGCCAAGGTGACGATTGAAGAGGTACGCATCGCCAACTTCCAGAAAGACGAACCCATTTATCTCGCAGATGCCGCGATGAATGCCGCCATGGACGGTGTGTATCACCTGGATGTGTTGGTTGAAACCGAAGAATTTGAAGGCCTGCATCAGTCCGAACACCTGCAGCGCATCGACCGCCTGCAGCGTTTCCTGGAAGCGCAACCGGGGGTGGGTGGGACGACGTCCGTCGTGGACTACATCAAGCAGATGCACCGTGCCGTCAACGAAAATCGAGCCGAGGCCTATTCCATCCCGGATGATGCGTTCCTGATATCACAACTTTTTCTGCTCTACTCAGCCTCTGCGGATCCGACGGATTTTGAAGAGGAGGTGGATAGCGAATACCGGCTAGCCCTGGTGCGGGCGAAAATCGACAACGGCTCGTATTTACGGAACAAACCGGTAGTTGAAGCAACACGAGCGTATCTGCGCGACGAATTCAATGCGCCGGGAATTACCGGCACGTTGACCGGTCGCGTCAACGTCGACCACTACTGGATCGAAGAAATCGGCAGCAGCCACGCCAAGAGCGTTGGTTTTGCGTTTCTTGTCGTCGCCATGGTTGTCATCGTGCTGTTTCGATCGGTAATAGGTGGAATCATTACGACCATCCCCGTTGCCATGGCTATCCTGCTCATGTACGCCTGGATGGGGTTCAGCAATGTGTGGCTGGGTGTGGGCACAACGATGTTCGCCGCCATCGCCATCGGCCTGTGTGTGGATTTCACCATTCATACCGTCGACCGCTTGCGTGAACTGCTTCGCGACCGTACCGGCGACGTAAAAACCGCCATGCTCGAGCTTTATCCGAGCACGGGACGGGCGTTGTTCTTCAATCTGGTTGCGATTGCTCTCGGCTTTGGTGTGTTGATCACCAGCGACGTACCGCCTTTGACCAATTTTGGAACGCTGGTGGCCCTCGCTGTCGTTGTTGCCTTTGTTGCGAGCGTCACGCTGTTGCCTGCGTTGATCTATCTGTTGCGGCCAGCGTTCATCTTCGCGCCTTCCAATGCGCGGTTTCGTCCGGGGCTGGCGACCGCCTCTATCATCGCCATCGGGATCGTTTCGCTTTTTGTTTACACCGATTCGTTTGCAGACGACGCCCCTCAAGACGCCACTCAAATTGACGCCCTGGACGGGCAACAGGTCATGCAGGCGGTGAACGCGCGTGACGAGGGCGATCGGGTGACACGGGATCTCAGGATCGAGCTCACCGATCGACGCGGCAAAATACGCTTGCAGGAAACACGGGGCTTTCGTCGCTATTTTGGTGCGGAGAAACGTACGGTCATTTTTTACCGTGCGCCTTCCAACATACGCGACACTGCATTTCTCACTTACGACTATCCGGATGCGGAGGTCGACGACGACCAGTGGCTGTATCTGCCCGCACTTAGAAAAGTTCGGCGCATCTCGGCCTCCGATCGGGGTGACTATTTCCTCGGCACCGATTTTACCTACGAGGAAATCAAGAAAGAGAACAAGATCGAAATTGGTGACTATCGGTTGACTCGCGTCGGTTTGGAAACGGTTAACGGGTACGAGTGCATCGTTGTCGAGGGTAACCCGCGGACGCAAAAGATCGCCAAGGAACTCGGTTACAGCAAAGTGGTATGGCGCGTTGATCCACTGATCTGGATGCCGCGCAGCAGCGATTACTGGGACGTCAACGGCAACCATCTGAAGACGATCACTACCCCGGTGATCGAGCAGATCGATGGGATCTGGACGGCGCTCGAGATCAACGTCGTCAATCACAAAACCAACCATCGTTCAGCGTTTACTTTCTCGAACGTCGACTATTCAAGCGACGTGCCGGAGAAGCTGTTCAGTCAACGTAGTTTGACCCGCGGGTTGTGATGAATCCCACGAAATTGGTTCTTGTGTCGATGGCGATTTTGCTGATCGCAAATCAGGCAGACGCGGACGCACCCGAGGTGGGTTTCCAGGCGCAGATCGGTATCGCGAGCGCCGTCGAGCGTGGTGGTGAAGTCCAGAAAAGCGAGCTGACGTTCGAGCCACGTATGGACGTGTGGTTTGGCGACAACGTCAGACTGACCGGCATCGGTCTCGTGCGGGTTGATTTTACCGACAAGCTCGAACCGGGTCGGTCCTCTAACGACGCACGCTCATCACTCTCGAGCACGGCGACGTTCGGGGACCATGTTGAGTTCGAGCTGCGCGAGCTGTTCGTCGATTTTGAACTGGGCGAAATGCAGGCACGTGTTGGTAAGCAGCAGGTGGTGTGGGGGCAGGCCGATGGCTTGCGCATTCTCGATGTGATTAACCCACTGTCGTTTCGCGAGTTCATCCTGCCGGACTTCGAGGACCGGAGAATTCCTTTGTGGATGGTGAACGCCGAAGTACCGATCGGGGAGGCGACTTTACAAATTTTGTGGATTCCTGATCAAACCTATGATGAGTTTCCGGATCCCGAAGGTAGTTTTGCATTCACGTCGGCAAAGTTTCGTCCGGTGCTCGGCCTCGATGAGATCGTGCGCGTTGATCGTGCGCGAAAGCCAAACAGTGTCGTCGAGGATTCTGACTTCGGCTTGCGCCTTAGTGCATTCGTTGGGGGTTGGGATCTGACGGCAAACTATTTGTACCACTATCAGGACCAACCCGCTCTCGGGGTTGATCGCTCGGAAGCGGTCACCCGCATCACGCCGACGTATGAACGAACGCATCTGATTGGCGGCAGCGCCAGCAAGGCATTCGGCGATTTTGTTTTCCGTAGTGAACTCGGTTATTCGACAGACCGGTATTTTTCATCCGTCCAGAGCATAACTGGCGTGGCAAAGACCCATGAACTCTCCGGTGTTCTCGGGCTGGATTACAGCGGTTTGTCCGATACGTTGATCAGCGGTCAGTTTTTCGTGAGTGCCATCGATCAGGGTGAAGGTATCGTGCGGGATGCGCGTGAAGAAAACCTGTCGATGCTGATCCGCAGAAATTTTTTCAACGACACGCTCACGCTCGAGATGTTGGCTATTCACAACATGGATGACTCGGACGGTGTCGTGCAGCTTGATGTCTCCTACCAGTTCACCAGCAATACAACGCTGTCGGCAGGTGCAGACGTATTTTACGGCACGGCAGATGGATTGTTTGGCCAGTTCGACGAACGAGACCGGTTGAGCTTGCGCATCGTGGTAAGCCTGTAGGGTAAGTTTCGCATCAAACTTACCCTACCCCAAACTTATCCTTCGGCGATGCGCTTACGAAAGCGGCGCATACCGCGCAACCAGCGATCATAGTCGTTGGCTTTTCGCTGGAAATAGGTTTCCACTTCTGGATGTGGCAGGACCAGGAATCGTTCTTCGCGAATCGCTTCGATGCACGCATCGGCCACGGTTTCAGGTTCCAGCACACCGTCAAAACTCGCTTGTCCTTTGGCTTGCTCGCCGGGTTTCCGCGGGCCGCCAATGTTGGTCCGCACCGCCTGTGGGCAAAGCACTGAAACGCCGATTCCCTCATCGCCATAGTTGATGGCTATCCACTCGGCAAAGGCGACCGCGGCATGTTTGGAAACCGCGTAAAGACCTGAATCCATCTGGGTAAGCAAACCGGCGGCCGATGCGGTACTCAGCAGGTAACCACCACCCCGTTCGAGCATGCCGGGTATAACTGCTCGCGCGGCAGCCAGATGCGACCAGGCGTGCACGTTCATCATGTGCATCCAGTCTTCGGTTGGCAGATCGAGACCGCCAGGTTTTCCGTAACCGGCGT
>SMWK01000300.1 GCA_004356895.1 Gammaproteobacteria bacterium | reverse complement strand
CCTTGTGTTTTGCGAGCTTTGGACTTTGCTTTTACTTCCTGCTTGTTACTCTTCGCTTCCTGCTTACGGGCCTTCTTGAAGCTTGCTGGGTCGAGAAGTACTTCCTCCACACTGTGTCTGAGCCCTTGCAGCCGATCATTGAGCTTACGAACTTCCAGGTGGCCCGTTTCGCTCGAATGACGGCGCATGCTCAGCGATACGATTGCCGATAACACCACTAGAACGGCAATGACGACGGTTACCGCCTCAGCAAGGAAAACCAGATATTGGTATACGTGCTCCATAACCCACCCAAAGTTCGCAGCGCGCTAATGTACTGTTTCGAACATACCCAGTCCAGCTAGAGGCCGGCGGTTCCTGTCTGGACTTCCTTGATCTGCGCAACCGAACCATGCTCAGATGCCTCCGATGGTGCTCAAAGAGTTACAGGCTCGTCTGCAAGAGAACTTCGTTCCTTCCGCATCAGAGGGATTGGACGCAACCTTCTGTCTCGCGATGGCAAGCGAAACTCTCACCTTTCGAATCCGTGCGCAGAGCCTCGAATTCATCAACCTCAAATCGAGTGTATGTGATGCGACATTCTATTTCGAAAATGTACACGCGGCAGATGATTTACTGTTCGGACGCCATGACGTGCTCACAACCTTCATGGAGGGAAAGTTCCGTGCGGACGGCTATCTCATGTGGGCTTTTCGGCTGATGGCGATGTTTCGAAACACAACCCTTCAGCGATCACCCTGAACCTCTGCGATGAAATCATCGATCAGCCAGCGCGATATTGCAGTAGCGGGTGGAACATTGGGTAAGTCATCGAATCGAAACCAACGGGCATCGGCAATTTCCCCATCCTGACAAACGATCTCACCTCCTTCGTATGTGGCATGAAACCCGAGCATCAGGGAATTAGGGAAGGGCCAGCTCTGGCTGCCAAGGTAACGTACGTTGTTGACCCGTATCGCCACTTCCTCGCACACCTCACGATGTACGGTTTGCTCTATCGACTCACCGGGTTCAACAAAACCGGCCAGTGTGCTGTACATGCCCAACGGCCAACTGGCGTTGCGCGCCAACAACATCTCCTCTTCCCGACGCACCAGAACGATAATGCTGGGCGACAAACGGGGATAATTAATGAGTCCACAGTCGTTGCAGGTTTTTGCCCGATCTTCCGGATGGTTCTCCATTTCCTTGCCACAACGCCCACAGTACTGGTTGCTGTTGTGCCACGCGACAATCTGCTGGGCTCGTCCGGCCAGGTAGAAAAGCGCCGGCTCGACCCTGCCTAACCATTCCCGCAAACCCGCTAAAGCATATCCTTCCGGAAGTCGCCCACTACCCTCCAGCGCAAAACAAGCGTGCCCACGAAACTGACCCATATAGTGTTCGGCAAGAATTTCAATATCCAACCAACGGTACTCATCAGCGTTGATTGGGCGCGGAATTCCCTGTTCGGAAATACAAGCGATTCGACCGTTGATACAAACGAAATACCACGACTGGGATCGGTCGTGATCATCCGGGAGCTGAAGCAGAGATTCAAATTCGTCGGGATCGATAGGCCACATTGGTTGGTCAGTTTTTTGGCAGCGCAACTTTCACCTTATCACAAAGCCACCCGGAGCCTTGCGGTAGCCCGGCAGTACTCTGTGCTTACAAGCTGGCTTCCGAGTTGTTCTCGAGACGTCTCCACAAGCTACCCTGGGAATTTTGCTGATCGAGAAATGCGATCATTGCATCATGCGCCGCGATCTCTTCGGCTGAGGGAATGATCACCTTGAGTGCAGGCCGATCGCTGGGAATACGTGTCGGTGATGGTTGATTTACCCCAGATACCACAACGGAGTCCTGATCCGTAGCGAACAGCGCTGTTTGCCCGCCTGTCATCAAGAGATAAACGTCCGCGAGAATCTCCGCGTCCAACAATGCCCCGTGTAATTGACGCGCCGAGTTATCTACCGCATAACGCCGACACAGTGCATCGAGACTGTTCTTCTGCCCCGGATGTTTGTGCCGCGCAAGGGCGAGGGAATCCGTTACCTGGCAATGCTCTTCGATCGTCCCAGGGGTTTGTTCCAGCAAAGACAGTTCATAGTTGAGGAACGAAACGTCGAAAGATGCGTTGTGAATGACTAGCTCAGCCCCTTTTACAAAATCAACAAACTCCTCGGCAATCTCTGCAAAGGTTGGTTTGTCAGCTAGAAACTCAGATGAGATACCGTGTACTTCGAACGCCCCATCGTCAATATCCCGCTGGGGATTGATGTATTTGTGAAAATGTTTGCCGGTGAGCTTGCGGTCGACAACTTCCACACCACCGATTTCGATGATCTTGTGCCCCTGGGAAGGCTCGAGACCCGTGGTCTCAGTATCGAGAACAATGAGTCTCAAAAATCACCGCCGTCAATTGCGTCGTTCGCCGCTTGATCCACCCGTTCATTTTCAGGATGCCCACTGTGCCCCTTTACCCAGCACCACTCGATTTCGTGGTCCACGGCGAGTTCATCCAACACCTCCCATAAATCACGATTCTTGACTGGTTTTTTCTGTGCTGTGCGCCAACCGTTGCGCTTCCACTTCGCCACCCAGGTGTTGATCCCTTTGCGCAGGTATTCTGAATCTGTGGTGAGGACAACTCGGCTGGAGCGTTTTAGTAGTTTCAGGCCTTCAATAGCCGCTTGCAGTTCCATTCGATTGTTGGTGGTTTGCGCGCTCGCCCCGTTAACCAGCTTTTCCGTGTCGCCATAACGCAACAACGCCGCCCAGCCGCCCGGACCAGGATTTCCACGACAAGCCCCGTCGGTAAAAATCTCTACACGGGCGTTAGCGCAAACGCCAGCGCCAGCGCTGGCGTCAGCAGAAGTATTATCGCGGTCGCTCAATCCGATTCCATGCACTCAATTTTGGATACGCAACCGGCGCAAGCTTCGGTGGCCGCCCGCGCGATGTCTGCCAATCGGGGCGGATTCCGTAAGCCTGTTTGACCGCAGAAATGAGATAGACACCACCGATGGGAAATTGCCGGCGGCGCAGCGCAGTTTCGATGCGGTGGCCCCGCTTCCATGGTTTTTTACCGATAGAGAACGGCAAGCTATATGACAGATAACGAACCGGCTCCTGCAACTCAAAACCAAGGACGGTGAGCCAGTCCGCCAGTCGGCTGGGACTGACCAATCGCAATCCGCTGAAATGATCCGTAAACAACCGCGCGTAGAGCGTCCTGAGGCCCCAGGGACTGATCGGGTTGAATGAGCACACCACCAGGCGGCCACCCGGGACGAGCACCCTGGAGAGTTCTCTGATGGCCGTCCTCGGGTCGTCAACAGTTTCCAGCGTGTGGTGCAACACGACCGCATCAAGGGAGTGATTTGGCAAGGGAATTGCGTGTAATGCGCAACGGATGCCCACCAAGCCATCGCTCAGATCCGAACTTTCATCAATGGCTATGATTCGATTGCGGATCATGCACCCGTGCACAGAATCGGCGAATTTGCTATGGCACCCTGCCCACAACAATGAATCGCCATGAAAACGGCGTGCGTGTTCCTCGAGCAACGGCCCCTGCTCGGCAAGCAGACGCTGTCCCAGTGGGGATTGAAACCAGGTTGAAAGGCGTTTAACCGGCGAATTTGCCAACGATCACGACATACCGCAATGTATTACGTCCATTTTGAACCGAGGTCTGGATGACCGCAACCGTTCTGCGCTGCACGTTCATCGTTGTGATGAGTTTTCTCATCGCCTGTCAGGCTCCCAGCCAGACACTTAAAAGGCAAACTGTCTCACTGATTGCAAAAGTCCCCCCTGTCGCCATGGCACCGGAACCTGGGGAGGATTGGTTTGTCGCAAGCCCGGTAATCGACGCGGTTACCCCCCAGGTTTTAGCCATCGAACACACCGATCTCTGGGGAGAGATCCGCAGTAGTTTCCAGCTCGATCACGCCCTGCAGGACAAGCGCGTCCAACAGGAGATTCGCTGGCTGACCGATCACCCACAATACCTGCTGAACCTCAAACCCCGAATGGAGCGTTATCTCGCTTACATTCACAACCAAGTTCTTGATCGCAACCTGCCAGGAGAACTCGCGCTGTTACCCATTATTGAAAGTGCGTTGGATCCTTATGCTTTTTCGCCCGGTGGGGCAGCCGGTTTGTGGCAGTTCATGCCCGCAACGGCACGGCGTTTTGGTCTCGACCGTAACTGGTGGTATGACGGACGCCGTGATCCCATCGAGTCTACCGGGGCAGCATTAACCTACCTCGAGTACTTGTACGCCAAGTTCGGCGACTGGTCGCTCGCAATTGCGAGTTACAACGCGGGAGAAGGAAACCTGCAGCGCGCCCTACGCCGAGCGCCAGCGGATGCCGACTTCTGGACACTGGCACTACCAAGGGAAACAAAAGCTTATGTGCCACGACTGTTCGCTCTCAGCGCAGTCATCGATGATCCCGTGCGTTATTCGATCACTCTGCCTGATGTTGCCCCCACGGCGCCTTTCGTCGCCATCGATACCCAATCGCAGTTCGACCTGATGAAGGCGGCAGCGATCCTCGGGGTGGATATCGATACGCTGTATCTCTGGAACCCGGCGTTGAACCAATGGGCCACACCACCCGAGGGTCCCCACCGCTTGCTGATACCTAATTTGCCGCCCGAGAACAATCCGGACCGATTAAGGTCAGACGCACAGTTGTTGCTTGCGAGTGTGCCAGCAAACGAACGCGTAAACTGGTTGCGCATCAAGGTGCGTTCGGGAGATACGTTGAGCGAAATCGCGCAAGCTCACCACATCGACGTGTCGGCCGTAAAACGCGCTAACCGCATATCGGGTTCGAGCATCCGGGTAGGACAAGCGCTGTTCATTCCCAAATCCAGTGAGGCGTTAACCGCCTACCCCGTTACCCAACGAACTGGCGGGCTCGCTTATCGAGTGAAACCGGGAGATTCTCTGTGGAGCATCAGTCGCGCCTTCGACGTGTCTCTGGACAGACTCATCAAACTCAACCACGTTGGCCCCAGGGAAGTATTGCGCGTTGGCCAGTCGATCAGTATTCCCGGAGCGAGCCGAGCGGTGCTGCGCAAAGTGAGATACGGAGTGCGCCGTGGCGACTCGCTGGCGAAGATCGCCACCCGTTTTAACGTACAAGTGAGCGAGATAGCCAAATGGAACCGTTTGGATGTCAGCAACTACCTGCAACCAGGCCAATTCCTCATGCTGTACGTCAACGTCGCCGCCGGCGACTAACACCAACCCGCTAATTCGGTCGCTTTATGGATGCCTCGACTTCGAGGGTGCCATACAACGCGGAGAAATCCATTTGCGACGAACGGTTCGCAAGGTCGACTTTGACCCGCTGGATCTCAGCCTCCGACATCGTCGATAAATCACCGTCGCGCACTCGCGTTACGGTCACGATCGCTTTATCGCCACCCGTCAATATCGCCTCACCGAGGCTTTTGTCACCTTCGACTGGACGGGGCAAAGTGAAAGCAACTTTCACCACCTCGCGCGGAATATTTCCCTGGTCCCGGGCAGCGAGCTGTACTGTCTGCCACTCGAGCCCATAATCACCAGCAACTATCGAGACACCTTCTCCCGCGTGAAGGCGAGTCAGAGCATCTGCGTGAGCATCGCTCGCTAACACCCGAGCCCGTTCAGCAACGATCTGTGTTTTGATATCTTCTGCAACATCAGTCAGTGGAATGACTTCGGATTCATAGCGATTGATCACGCGTACTACAACCGCTCGGTTAGCTTCGTATTCGATCGCTGCGCTGTTGTAACCGTCGTCTAGAACCTCGCTGCTGAAAACCGCCTCACGAACCGCCCGACTATTGAATGCACCTTCACCTTTGCTGAACACGATTCCGTTGGCTTCCTGCACCTCGACCCCGAGCTCGGAAATGATCGCGTCCAGGGAATCAGATTGCACGAAAGCCAGGTTGTCCAATTCACGAACTCGCTCACCGAACAGCGTGCGCGACTGCTCTTGCTTGAGACGCATTTCTATTTCCGGGCGGAGGACTTCGAAGGCTGGATATTCGTTCACTTCGATCGCGTCCAGGCGAATGAGGTGGTAACCGAACTCCGTGCGTATCGGATCAGAGATCTCTCCTTCAGCAAGCGACCATAACACTCGCTCAAACTCCGGATCGAAAACCCCTTTGCCAGCAGTCGCGAGTTCACCACCCGATGCTGAAGAACCCGGATCTTCCGAAAACTCTTCAGCCAACTCCCCGAACGAGGCACCTCTGGATACACGATCTTTGAGATCATTGAGGAGTTCTTCCGCTTGTTCCGCGCTACGATCTTCGCTGACTTGCAGCAGGATGTGAGCACTTCGGCGTTTTTCGCTGGAAGGTGCATCGTCGCGACCCACTTCGTAAGCGCTGAGAACTTCTTCATCCGTCAACTCGATTTCGGCAAGCAAAACATCCCAGGACAGTTCAACATACTCGACATCAACACTCAGCTCAGTCATGTAGTCGAGTTGATTTTCCTCGTAGCGAAGCTGCACATCCTCGTCGTTGATCTCGACCTCATCGTTGAAATCGCTAGTAGCAAACGTCAAATAAGCGAGATCACGTTGTTGTTTTAGCAGCCGTGCACCTTGGCGAACTTCCCAATCCGCTAGAATACCGGTGGTTGTGATTGCATCGCTCAGCTGTTTGAAGGTGAACGTTTGTCCCGCCTGGTCGAGAAACGTTTGTGGCGTGTAACCTAAGAACCGTACCATTTGACGATACTGGGCTTCAGAGAATTCACCGTTGATTTGAAAATTGGGATTGGCTCGAACGTTTCTACTGATCTGATCCGCGCTGGCACCAAGCATCAAATCGTCAGCCGCTTGGTTGAGCAGTGCACTGAATATGAGTTGCTCGAGCGCCCGATTCTGCAACGCGACCGGATCGATGAGATTTGGATCGAACTGCTCGCCGAACTGGCCGGCCAGCTCGCGGCGTACGCGATCGGCTTGTGTGGCGAGCATATTCTGGGTAATACCGTCCCCGTTTACGCTGGCGACTTCAGGATCTGTAGTCAAAAATAAATTGAAGGCGCCGAAGCCAAAAACCGCGAGAACAAATACGATGATGCCAACGAGTATCTTAAAGCCGGTATTTTTCGTTTGGTCACGTAGTTTCTGGAGCATGGTTGCTTCTCTGGATATTTTAGACTGACAAAAAAAGGCGCAGAAGCTGCGCCTTAATTTTAGACGTTTTGCTACTGAATAATCAGTGGTTCACGGCCTGTTTGAGCGCTTTTCCGGGTTTAAACGCAGGGACCCTCGCCGCAGCAATCTGGATCGGTGCTCCTGTTTGCGGATTGCGACCTATGCGCGCCGCACGATCACGGACGGTAAAGGTACCAAAGCCTACCAGCGCCACCGGATCGGATGCTTTTAGAGATTCCGTGATCGCATCGATTGCAGCATCCAAAGCTCTGCCCGCAGACGCTTTGGAGAGGTCGGCCGATTCTGCAATTCGATCAATGAGTTCAGTTTTGTTCACATTTTACCCCTCAATGGTACGGTAACCTTGGGAATTGCCCCTTCACGCTACCTTTTGAATTGATTGTGTAGATTGATTGTGGAAACTGTCGCGATGCGTGGCCGTTTTATACCAACACCGCCAGTTCCCTGCAAGCTTGCTACGCTTTTAACTTAGTGCGCACTCATTGGCCGATCCCCTTCTGAGGGGGGCTGATCGTCCGATTTTTTCTTAGCAGACCCCATTTCGGCAAATTCGCCTTCGGCTATGCGAGGTTTCGGCATCCGCTCGAGAGCGATTTCGAGAACCTCGTCCATCCACTTAATGGGATAAATAGTTAAATTTTCCTTCACGTTTTCCGGAATTTCCTTCAGGTCGCGTTCGTTCTCTTTTGGGATGATGACGTGTTTAACCCCTCCACGGAGGGCCGCCAGCAACTTTTCCTTCAATCCACCGATTGCCAGCACCTGACCACGCAATGTGATCTCTCCAGTCATAGCCACATCGGCCCGCACGGGTATGCGGGTGATCACCGATACCATTGCCGTACACATACCGATGCCAGCACTTGGGCCTTCTTTCGGAGTCGCACCTTCCGGCACGTGTATGTGGAGATCGAACTTCTCATGAAAATCATCAGCAATTCCCAGCACCGCCGATCGACTGCGCACGAAAGTTAATGCCGCCTGGATGGACTCCTGCATCACATCACCCAGCGAACCGGTATTGGTCTGCCGACCTTTGCCCGGAACCGCAACGGCTTCTATGTTGAGTAGTTCTCCTCCGGCTTGAGTCCATGCCAGACCCGTCACCAAACCGATCTGATTTTTTTCTTCGGCAAGCCCATAGCGGAATTTCCGCACACCGTTGTATTGTTCGATGAGTGTCTCGTCGATCGAAACCTGCTGGTTTCTGGCTACCTTCTCGATGGAATGCTCCTTCACTACCTTACGCGCGAGCTTGGCGATCTCGCGCTCCAGACCTCGCACGCCTGCTTCTTTCGTGTAGTAGCGAATCAGATACATCAAAGCATCGTCGGCCAACTGCAACTGACCCTTCGCCAGGCCATGCAATTCTGTCTGCTTTGGTACTAGATAACGTTTCGCGATGTTGAGTTTTTCATCCTCGGTGTATCCCGGGAGTCGGATGACTTCCATGCGGTCCAGCAAAGGCGCCGGAATATCCATCGAGTTGGAGGTACAGACGAAAAATACGTCTGACAAATCGTAGTCGACTTCCAGGTAGTGATCGTTGAACGTGTTGTTTTGCTCCGGGTCGAGCACCTCGAGCAAAGCACTGGCTGGATCGCCACGAGCGTCCATGCCCATCTTGTCTACCTCATCAAGCAGAAATAACGGATTGCGAACGCCCGCTTTGGACATCTTCTGCAAAATCTTGCCGGGCATTGAACCTATGTAGGTACGTCGATGGCCGCGAATTTCCGCTTCATCGCGTACGCCACCCAGAGCCATGCGCACAAATTTGCGATTGGTGGCGCGTGCGATGCTTGCCCCGAGTGACGTCTTACCCACCCCCGGAGGACCGACCAGACAGAGCACGGGGCCTTTGACCCGGCGTACTCGAGCCTGCACCGCGAGATATTCGATGATTCGTTCCTTGACCTCGGCTAGACCATAGTGGTCTTCATCGAGTATCTGTTGTGCTGCAGACAAATCCCGTCTCACCCGGCTGCGTTGTTTCCAGGGAATGTTGACCATCCAGTCGAGATAGCTGCGCACCACGGTCGCTTCTGCGGACATGGGTGACATGAGCTTGAGCTTGTTGAGTTCGGTCAGCGCCTTTGTTTTGGCTTCCTTGGACATGCCGTTGTTTTCGATCTTGTCCTTCAGCTCTTCAATCTCGTTGGGCGCTTCCTCTAACTCACCCATTTCTTTCTGAATCGCCTTCATCTGTTCGTTCAGATAATATTCGCGTTGGCTCTTCTCCATCTGTTTCTTGACCCGACCACGGATTCGCTTTTCCATCTCAAAGACATCGATCTCGGAATGCATCAAGGTAAGCAAGACCTCGATTCGATCTTTGAGGTCAAACGATTCGAGCACGGTCTGCTTGTCAGTGATCTTCAGAGTCATTTGGGCGGCGATGGTATCAACCAGCCTTGCCGGGTCATCAATGCTCGAAAGCGAAGAAAGTACCTCCTGTGTCACTTTCTTGCTGACCTTGACGTATTGCTCAAACTGATTCATGACGGTGCGGACCTGACCCTCGCCTTCCCGTCCATCACTCTCCGGCTCCGAGAATAACTCCACATCTGCGACGATGAAGTCGGCCTCCTTCTCTTCTTTGTCGAGTGTGTCGAGTGACAGGATGCGTGCGCGCTGCCCGCCCTCCACGAGAACTTTGACTGTGCTGTCTGGAAGTTTGAGCAGTTGCAGAATTGTCGCGACGCAACCAACCTCGAAAAGATCACCGGCATTTGGATCGTCGACATCCGCCTCTCGTTTGGCAACAAGCAGTATCTGCTTGTCGTTCGACATCGCCGCATCGAGCGCACGAATCGAACTCTCGGTGCCCACGAACAGTGGGTGAACGCCATGGGGATATACCACCATGTCGCGTAACGGAAGAACAGGAATCTGGGTTGAGCTGGTAACGGTCACTAAACTTTTGCCTCGCTTTATCTGCTTACAATGCAAACGCTTAAGCTAGCGTGAATGGGTGGGAGACATTGTGCAACGATTGTAGTGCTTGTGTTGAGGCAATGTCAGTGGCGTGGTGCCGGGTGTGATGCCAGTCGCCGTCTCGCGTCCGGCACCCAACGGAGCGCCACTTGGGTCAATCTTTTGGCGCAGCTCGTACCTTGTCGACGTTTTCGTACATCAACATCGGTTGGCTTTCACCTTTGATAACGCTTTCGTCGATAACCACTTTGCTGACCGATTCCGAAGAGGGCAAGTCGAACATCGTGTCGAGCAAGACGGCTTCAAGAATTGATCTCAAGCCCCGTGCACCGGTTTTGCGCTCCATGGCCTTTTGCGCAATAGCTTGCAAAGCATCTTCCCGGAAATCTACTTCGACACCCTCCATGTCGAAAAGCTTGGAGTACTGCTTGGTGAGCGAGTTCTTCGGCTCGGTGAGAATCTGTACAAGCGCCTCGGTGTCGAGTTCTTCGAGTGTAGCGACGACGGGTAAGCGACCGACGAACTCCGGAATGAGCCCATAACGGATGAGATCCTCCGGCTCTACCTGGCGCAGCGTGTCGCCTATGTTGGTGCGATCCGATTCGCCTTTGACCTCAGCAGCAAAGCCAATGCCGGACTTGTCGGAACGTTCTATGATCACTTTTTCCAGACCCGCAAATGCCCCACCACAGATGAACAGAATATTACCTGTGTCTACCTGCAGAAATTCCTGCTGGGGATGCTTGCGCCCACCCTGGGGGGGAACGGACGCGATCGTACCTTCGATGAGTTTCAACAATGCCTGTTGCACACCTTCCCCGGAGACGTCGCGGGTGATTGAAGGGTTGTCCGATTTGCGGGAAATCTTGTCGATCTCGTCGATATAAACGATGCCTACCTGTGCGCGTTCCACATCGTAATCACACTTCTGCAGGAGTTTTTGAATGATGTTCTCAACGTCCTCGCCTACGTACCCCGCTTCGGTGAGGGTAGTCGCATCGGCGATGGTAAATGGGACGTCTAATAGTCGCGCCAGTGTCTCGGCCAGTAGCGTCTTACCGCTTCCTGTCGGGCCGATCAGCAGGATATTGGATTTCGAGAGCTCGACATCATCTTTCTTGCCGCTGTAGTTCAGCCGCTTGTAGTGATTGTAAACGGCAACCGACAGTACTTTTTTTGCGTGCACTTGACCGATGACGTATTCATCCAGAATGTCACAGATCTCCCGGGGAACAGGTAGCCGTTCGCCCTCACTGTTCTTGCCCCCTTCGGAGACCTCTTCGCGAATGATGTCATCACACAACTCGACACATTCATCACAAATGAACACCGAGGGACCGGCGATGAGTTTGCGTACTTCGTGTTGGCTCTTGCCGCAAAATGAGCAATACAGGAGTTTGCCTGAATCGTCGCCTTTGCCGCTGTCATCCGCCATAGATACCTCTACCAAGAACCTGGTGACATTACCATGCGTGCTTCGCTGAGATTTTGCAAGTCTGCCATGTAAGGGGTTATACAGCAAAAATACATACGAAATACCAAATGCTACTCGCCCACCACTTTGGCTAACTTCTTGCGCGGCTCCTTAACCAGGTCCACCAAACCATAGTCTACAGCCTCCTCAGGCCCCATCCAGTAATCTCGATCGGTGTCTGTAGCGATACGTTCGATGGGTTGTCCGGTATGATCTGCAAGGAGCTGATTGAGTCTTTCCCGCATGAGCAGAATCTCTTTTGCCTGGATCTCTATATCCGCTGCTACGCCACGCGAGCCTCCCGACGGTTGATGAATCATCATTCGCGAGTTCGGCAGCGTGTGACGTTTGCCAGGAGCACCAGCCGCCAGCAGAAACGAGCCCATGCTCGCAGCCTGACCGATACACATTGTGCTCACATCACAGCGCACAAATTGCATCGTGTCGTATATAGACATTCCCGCGGTTACCGATCCGCCGGGAGAATTGATGTATAGAGAGATATCCTTGTCCGGATTCTCAGACTCTAGAAAAAGCAATTGAGCGACTACCAGGTTTGCCACGTGATCGTCCACAGCACCTACCATGAACACAATTCTATCTTTCAGCAGCCGCGAATAGATGTCGTAGGAGCGTTCACCGCGCGCAGACTGTTCCACGACCATCGGGACCAGGCCAAGATTTTTAGTTGGGGTGGGGATGTGATCTACAATATCCGTCATCGTTTTCTCCGTCGAATCTGATCTTGAAAATTAGCTTGCTGTTTTTTCCGGTACCGTACCAGGCGATGCCGTATCAGTATCGGTTGCTGGTTCTGAGGACTGCTCTTCGCCATCCGCTGCGGCGCTTTCCGGGCGAGATATCGCGGTTCCGGCAATAATGTCGGAGTAGTTGCTCGGCACGACTTCAACGACCGCGTGTTCCACGACATGATCGACCACCTTGTCCTCCAGAACCGCTACCTCTATTTGCTGCAACTGTTCGGCATTACCGTAATAGTAGTTAATCACCTGTTGCGGCTCGGCATAGGGTTCCGCCAAGGCCTCAATGCGTTCCCGCACGTTATCCGCGTCTGCTGAGAGTTCTGCGGTTGCCACGATCTGGTTGACGATCAGTCCGACCATGACCCGCTTTTCAGCCTGTTCCTTAAAAAATTCATCCGGCAGGCTTGGCTCGTTCTCGGCCGATCCAAAAGAACGCATCTGCTGCAACATCTGATCTTTCAGAACATGAATTTCTCGATGTACCAGGGCGCTGGGTAATTGGGTGTCATGCAGTTCGCCGAGCCGATCCATGACCTGGCTCTTAACCTGGCTGCGGACCGCAGCGTCCATCTCGCGCTGCATGTTCTGGCGTACGTCGTCGCGAAATGCCTCGAGCCCTCCCTCTTCGATTCCGAATGCGGTAAAAAACTCCTCGTTAAGCTCTGGTAGCTTTGCTTCTTCCACCGATTTGACTTTGATTTTGAACGTGGTCGTTTTGCCCTGTAATTCTTCGGCCCGATAGTCTTCAGGAAATACCGCATCGAACTCGTACTCGCTACCGGCGGTTTGGCCACGCACACCTTCATCAAAATCTTCGATCATCTGTCCGGCGCCGATGATAAACTTCATATCTTCCCCGCTGCCCCCGGCAAACGTCTCGCCATCGAGATAACCGGTGAAATCCAGCGTCACCTGGTCATCGTCTCGAGCCCCACGCTCAACGCTCTCCCAGGTTTTGCGCTGATCGCGCAGGCGATCAACCATATCGTCGATGTCTGCAGTGGTGATTTCCGCTTCCGGCTTTTTGACTTCAACCTTTGCCAGGTCCGTCACTTCCACCTTGGGAAAAACCTCGAAGGTTGCGGTGAACTCGAAATCAACCCCCGGGGCCATCTTGACCACCTCGAGATTCGGTGCCCCTGCAGGGGAAAGGTCTTCCTCCTGAACCGCTTCGACAAAGCTCGATTGCATGAGTTCTCCGGCAACCTCAGCCCGCACGGCCTGACCGTAACGGCGACGTACCTCTTTCATGGGTACCTTGCCGGGACGAAACCCGGGCAGGCGTACCTGATTGGCTGCCTTTCCGAGCCGTTCGGTGATCTGACCTTCGAACGTCTCGGAAGGTACCGAAATAGTCAAGCGACGCTCGAGCCCGGTCATAGTCTCAACAGATATCTGCATTACGGGTTTCTTAAGCTCCGTTCTATCTTAACAAGGGTAGTACTCTTTCTATCTCAGCCGAAACGCACCCTTGTATAGCCTTGTAACTCGCAGGAGACGTTCTCTTCTACCTTGCGGCGTCTCACGAAAAATGGGGTGGACGATGGGGCTCGAACCCACGACCGCCGGGATCACAACCCGGAGCTCTACCAACTGAGCTACGCCCACCAAAATAACAGTGCAGCACTCCTG
>SMWK01000299.1 GCA_004356895.1 Gammaproteobacteria bacterium | reverse complement strand
CGTGACAGCGGGGACAAGTATTGCAAAAACCGTAGGAGGCAATGACACGATCGCCTACTTTTATACCGTCGGTACCGCTACCGATCTGCTCAACGATGCCCATACCCTCATGTCCGAGAACGACCGGCATCGTCATCATACCCTGGGCAGCGATATCCGTATGACAAATGCCGGATGCCTGCACTCGGATCAACAATTCGTCCGGTCGCAAATCGTCCAAAGTGACCGTCTTTAGCTGGAAGGAACCCCCCGGCTCGTACAGTACCGCTGCAGTTGCTTCAAAGGTCATGATGGAGCCTCCTTTTCGGGTGTTGTTAAGGTGCGCCGTCGGCGACGTAACCACAGTTCGTGAGGAAATCCGCTGCGGCTTCAAAATGCGGCGATATATCCCCCTCTGTACCGCCGTGTCCCGGAACAATCCGATTCATAAAATTAGCCATGCAAATAACGTTGATGGCATCGTGCAGGGCTTGTTCACTCCACCCCGCATCGAATACGGCCTGGGCGTCAGCGTGGACTATCTTCGCGGGATCCAGTGTTAGTTTTCTCGCAAACTGTAATAGAGGTTTCATTTTTTCGTCAACCGGAGCGGTATCAATATCATCGACTAAGGCCTCAAATACACCCTCTTTGACACCAAATCTCTCAGCCACAAGTTGGTGCACGCCATAACACAATTCGCAGGAATTCACACCGGAGGTATAGGCCACGATTAATTCGCGCTCCGTTACGCTCAGGGGCGAATCGCCGCGCATCACAATTTGATGCCATTCACTAATGCATCGACCCGCCTCAGGGCTCCAGTTGAAGATATCGGCTACGACGGTCTCGTCACCGATTCCCGACAAAAACGGCATCTGATTCTCCTTTAACTTTTGTTAGATCTTGAAACATCAATACACTCAGACTCGGTCGTACCATTCCAGTACGCCCTTAGTATATTTGTAAATACATTTATAATCGAAAACCATCCCCGTTGGCAAGGACCCGTCCCGGTCCGGAGAAAAACACGGTCGTTAACGGGGTTTACGTCGCTTCCAGTCCTTGAGTATTTCCCGTGCTGCGTTGTGGCCAGGGACAGCGGACACCGCACCACCCGGATGGGTTGAGGCGCCGCACTGGTACAGGTGCCGGATCGGGGATCGATAGTCTGCATATCCAGGTACCGGGCGCATCATGAATAGCTGATCAACGGCGCAATCGCCGTGCAACTGGTGGCCGCCGGGCATGTTCAGAATACGTTCAATGTCGGGTGGCACCATCGCATCCATGGCGATAATACTGTCGGAGAAACCCGGTGCAAACTCATCCATGGTGTTGAGTACAATTTGGACAAATTTGTCCTTCTCTTCTTCCCAGGACGTGCCCTTGAGTTCATAAGGGGAGACGCCACCGCAGAGGGTCACAACATGTTTGCCAGGAGGTGCGAGGCTGTCGTCGATCAGGCTCGGCGTGATGGGAGATATGAACGGGTGCTTGGAGTAACCGCCATACTTGGCATCGTCGAATGCACGTTCCAGGTAGTCCGTCGTGGGGCCGATGTGCGCGTAGGTAGGCAACTCCACACCGGCGACGTCCGGATCAAAACCCCGGTACTGCGGTGGGCGGTCAACTGCGAGGTTGATTTTGAAGGCGTTACCTTTAGCGCGAAACCGACCAAGATGTTCCATGAATGTGGAGGGGAGCTCCTTTGGATCGATGAAGTCACCAAATGTGATTTGGGCCGCTACGTTAGAGACCACCAGGCGACTGCGGTATTCGTCGCCATTTTCCAGCCGGACACCTTCCGCCCGGCCGTTGTTAATGATGATCTCGGCAATCGGTGAGTTGGTTTTTACCTCCATGCCATGTTGTTGTCCGGAGCGGGCAATCGCCTGGCTTATCGCGCCCATACCACCTCTCGCGAAGCCCATGCCGTTCTCGCCGACCAGATGAAACAGAATGGTATAAGCAGAGCCGCCGCTGCGGGGGCTGGTGTCTGCTCCGATCGTGGCCCAATAGCAGAGCACTGCGCGGACGACGTCCGATTCAAACCATTCTGCGACATAATCGTATGCGCTCATGGTCAGCGCGTCCATCAATCTGTAGAACTGGTCGCCGATTTTTCGGTACCGCCACAGCAGGCGCAGTCCTTCCTTGGCGGTGCTCCAGTTCCGTTTTGCCGGATCGATAGGCGTCTGCAACAACAGCTCCCGCATGATCCGGATGGCTACCGTCATCGCCGCGAAGAAATCCGGATAGACCTGTGCATCGTGCTTCGAAAAGCGGGCAATCTGTTCAAGGTTGCGTTTCTGGTCGCTTGTAAACGTGATGCAGTCGTCGCCATAAAGCGGGTAGACAACATCGGGCACCTTCAAATGCTCCAAGCCAAACCGACCGAGCTCCAACTCAGCTATGACCTTGGGGTGCAAATGCCCCATGATGTAAGAGAACCGGCTGGCCTTGAAACCGGGATGTATTTCCTCGGTGACTGCGGCGCCGCCGATGATGTGGCGCCGCTCGAGTATCAGGGTTCGCAGCCCGGCCTTGGAGAGATAGGCCCCGCAGGTGAGCCCGTTGTGGCCCCCTCCAATAACAATGGCGTCATAGCGCGTTTGCATCAAACCGATAGCTGTTGCCGCGCTGCCCGATCACTGTTTGGCGTGGTCATCAGACTTCTCCGGTCTTCGCGAGCCCGTTCTGGACCGTACGCAGTAAAGCAGGATGGCTGCCCACATTAGCGCTCGACTCGTAGGGCCGGTAGCGGCTGGCCAGAACCTGCCTGCTGCCCGCATAGGTTATGCGTGTAAGCGTCACGCACTGACCCTGGTACCAGTTACGTCGCCGTACACGGACGCAGGGTTCGTCCGGATCGATCTCCAGCATGGCGGCCATGCGTTTGTCTGCCAGTACGGCAGATACCACGTTCTCTATATCTTCGAGGACCGAGTGACTGGCGAGGTAGTCAAAGACACTACGCTTGGAGAAATCCTGGCTGAGGAAGTCCGGGTAGATCTCCATGATGGCAAAGCGCTCTTCGTAGGCGACTGGCTCGCCGTCCATGCTTTGAATCAATGCCACATGAAACACGTCGGTCTCCGGCTCGACCTCGATGAGTTTTTGAATGTCCTCAGGTGGCGTGAAGCGTCTGTGCAGTAGTACCTCCGTCGTCGGCTCCCCGCCCAGCCGGCGGATTTCTTCAAGGACGTCGCGCACCTCGATTAACGAAAACCGATGGGTGAAGTTCGTGACGAACGTGCCTGACCCTTGAATGCGCCGCAGCAGCCCCTCGGAGACCAGCTCCCTTATGGCGCGTTGCACCGTGACTCTGGACACGTGAAATCGCTTGGAGAGCTGGTGCTCGGACGGTATCCGATCCTCGGGCTGCAGATCACCCGTTTGAATCCGATGCAAGATCTCGTGTTTGATCTGCAGATATAGAGGTTGAGTCATTGCTTGGCCAAATCCTGTGTGTGGTGCTTATTTAGCAAAATCCGCTTCACTTGTAAACACAATTCTGGCACGCTATTGCACAAATCCAAGCTGAAGACTGTCTATGTCGATAGCATTTCGCCTTTACCAGCCCCACGTGTACCATGGCGAGGACGATGTTGCCACCCCGGACCTGATGGTAACCCGCATGGGTGTAGCCCTCGCTGGTGGCGTAAGACCCGTGTCTGTCGAGCGCCTGACCACGGCGGTCACGGTGTCGGAACCCGCCGGGCGGTGCTGGGGTGCACCGGCGGCCGTCGTAGTGGGCTCCTCAGGAGGCGCATTGATCACTGTCGGCGCCGTGCACGGGGATTTACGCTGCCTGGACGCTGATCCGGATCTGGCCCTTCAGGCTGGTGCCAAGGTGATGAGTCGTTTCGCTTGGCGTCTCAGCGACGCTGCCACGAACGCCGAACAGATTACTCTGAAGCTAATCGAGGGGCAGGATCCGGAGGGCACATCCCGCGGGCAATGGCGTCTGAGTTCGCTGGCTGCCGAGCACCCGGCGCTGGGAGATTTACTTGCTGACAGGTATTCGCTGCAGAAAGGGGAGTTGATTTTCTTCGCGGCCGACCATCTGTTCATCATGGAGCCCTGGCGGCAGATTTCACTGCAGCATCCTGTGCGGCGCCCCATTGTCCATGAATACCGGATCCACGACCCCAAGGCTCCCTTGACTGATGGAGGGGCAACATGACACCCCCCCCCGATAAAGCTAATCGACTGCCGCAGGCGGATCGAGAAGTACTGTGCTATGCAGCCTCCGTGGGTCACTCGGTATGGTTTAGCCGTGATCTCTGTGAGTCGTGGCAGCGGGCACCGACGCCCACCGGCGGCATCTATAATGAGTCTCGTTGCTGGTCCCTCGCGACCCACCCCGCCAGGCCCGACGAGGTCTGGTCGGGTACCGATCAGGGCATTTACGTTTGGCGGCAATCGCAGGGTCGATGGAACTATATGCCTTCGTCCATGGTTGGCCTGCATATCCTGAAGCTGGCCATTGCACCTTCGGATCCCGACTTTATCGTGGCTGGAACGCGCCCGGCGGAGATTTTCGTGTCGCGGGACGGCGGCCGCAGCTGGCAATGCGGGGAGCTGCCCATCGGCTCAGAATGTTGGTTCATCAATACGCCCCGGGTGACGTCCATTCAATTCGACCCAAAAGAACCGGAAACGCTTTGGGTGACGGTGGAGATTGCGGGTATCTTCCGCAGTCGCGACGGTGGCCATAGCTGGGAGCTGCTGGTGGAGGGCCTGCGGGATCCGGACGTGCACAATCTGGTCATCATGGATGACCTCGGTGACAGGCTGATACTCTGTTCAACCGAGGTAGGGCTGCATCGCAGCGCCGACAACGGGGCCAGCTGGGAATTCCAGGAGGTGCCGGCCGCCGGCGATCTGGTCTATTTTCGCTGTATGGCGCGCCGCGCCGATCAAAGCGGCGTGATTTTCATGTCGATTGGCGACAAGCCCTCAGGCGTGACCGGGGTGCTGCTGCGCAGCCGGGATTTCGGGGCAAGCTGGGAGCAGGTGGAACTGCCTGGCCGCGTGAACACCACCATCTGGTGGATCTTCGTCAATCCCCAGGACCCCCGGTTGATCCTGTGTAACTCCATATTTGGTGAGATTTTCCGGTCGACCGACGGCGGCGAAACCTGGCAACAGATGGACCGGTTCCTCGGGGAAATACGGGATATCGCCTGGCAGGCGTTTCCAAAGAACGGGCCCTGCCGTTCATAAATTCATAAATACAAATCTGGAAATCGGCGACGGATTATGGCAGCCTTGTAGGGTCTACTAGAAGGTGAATCATCATGAGCAGCGACACTTTTCAAATGCCCCAGTACGTGCTTGATCGCGTGATGAACAAACGGGGTCGGTTGCATGTATTCGATGCCCTGCAGCCGGAGCGAACGGCGTTTGTGATCATCGATATGCAGAACGCATTCGTCAAAGGCAAGGTGAAGGCCGAAACGGCGCTGGCCATCATGCCGAAAATCAACCAGCTGGCCGCCAAAGTCAGGGAGTTGGGCGGGCGGGTGGCGTGGGTGCAACTTAAAGCCGGGGATCCTGATGGCAGCAGCGTGGCCCGGCTGTATCACAAGTACTTCTTTTCGCCCGAGGGGGCGGAAGGACACCGCAGCAGCCTCACACCGGGGGACTGGGGATACGAGATTTGCGAGGAACTGGACGTTCAAGATGGGGACATTCGTGCGTGGAAAACTCGCCACAGCGCGTTCGTTCACGGTCACGGCAACCTGCAGGAAAAACTGCAGGAGGCGGGTATCGAGAATTTGCTGATCGGAGGTACCGTTACCAACTTCTGTTGCGAGACCACCGGCAGGGACGCGATGATGTACGACTACCGGGCTGTGATGGTGTCCGACTGCAACGCCGCCCGGTTT
>SMWK01000298.1 GCA_004356895.1 Gammaproteobacteria bacterium | reverse complement strand
TCCGCCTCTGTTCAACCCGCCCTCTCCCATCGGTGATCCAAACTTCGTTGCGATAACGACATCGCCTCGCCGATCACCCAGAGCCTTTCCAAGCAGCGTTTCCGACTGCCGCTCGCCGTATACGTCGGCGGTGTCGAAGAAGTTGATGCCTTGATCGAGTGCTGCATCCACGGTCGCTCGAGTACCCGCCGCATCGACCCTGCCGCCAAAATTGTTGCAGCCGAGCCCGACCTCTGAAACCAACAGCCCTGAGTTACCAAGTCGACGATGTTGCATCTATCTGTTGCACCTTCTTTGTTCCGTAGTCGCGATAATCGCACCTCAATCACGGCTACCGGTATAGGCGGTATCTTACTGGTTTGCGTTTTGCCGTTCATTGATGAATCCTTCCAATCGAATTGGCTGGGACACACGGGGGTGAATCATGTCGGCACTCGAGGAATTTCGCAGCGAAGCCAGAGCCTGGCTCGAGGAGAACTGTCCACCTGGTGCACGGGGGCCGGGCGAGGTAGCCACTGGCAGTACCAAAATCAAAATTCAGAATTCGGACACGAGGCTTTGGCTCGAACGCATGGCGGAGAAGGGCTGGACCGTACCGACGTGGCCTTCGGCCTATGGCGGTGCCGACCTCACCACCCAGGAACTGGTGGTGCTCATCGACGAGATGCGACAAATTCAGGCGCGCTCGCCGCTGATGGGCATGGGCACCTCGTTGATCGGTCCGACGCTTCTCGAATACGGCACCGATGACCAGAAGGCGCGGCACCTGCCGAAGATCGCCCGGGGTGAGCTCTCCTGGTGTCAGGGTTACAGCGAGCCCGGCGCCGGATCCGATCTCGCGAGCTTGAGAACTCGCGCGCAAGACAACGGCGATCATTTCCTGATCAACGGGCAGAAGATCTGGACCTCCGGTGCACAATCCGCCGATTGGATGTTTTGCCTGGTCCGTACCGACCCGGACGTACCCAAACACGAAGGCATCAGCTTCGTTCTACTCACCATGGATCAGCCCGGGGTGACGATAAAACCCATCAAGCTCATCAGCGGCAATTCACCTTTCTGCGAAACGTTTTTCGACAATGCCATCGCCAAAAAAGAAGACCTGGTAGGAGAACTCAATAAAGGTTGGACGGTC
The DNA here is from genome assembly GCA_004356895.1 of Gammaproteobacteria bacterium. GTDB lineage: Bacteria > Pseudomonadota > Gammaproteobacteria > Pseudomonadales > Azotimanducaceae > SMWK01. Next base: position 6,151 of record SMWK01000298.1, on the reverse strand, counting down.
GGTAAGCGGCTGCTCCAGCACGAGCGCTCCGGTATGACCGCACTCGTGGGCGGCCGCACCCAGGAACTCGAGGGCACGCTTCAGGACATCGCGAAACAATACGTCGGTGAGCGGGACGGCAAGATCGCTGACCCGGATATGCGCAACAAGGTGCTCACTCACGACCTGAACAGCCGCGCTTTCCGCCTCACCCAGCAGCGTACGGTCGAAGAGTCACAAGACGGCAGGACACTCGGCCCGGCAACTTCAATTTTCAAAATGTACGGTACCGAGTTGCAACAGGACAGATCGCAACTGATGTGTGAGTTGCGTGGCGCCCAGGGGCTTGGTTGGACGGGTGAGAGCTACTCGAAAACGGAGCTCGATTGGACGCGCATGTGGTTATCGAATCGCGCGGCTTCAATTTACAGCGGCACCAACGAGATACAGCGAAACATCATTGCGAAGCGCGTATTGGGCTTGCCTGACTGAAGGAGCGTCCGTGAAACCCCCGGTGGCGCGCAAGGTGCCACACAGCTTCAGTCACCATGGTGTCACTGTGGAAGATCCCTACCACTGGCTGAAGGACCCAAAGTATCCCGAGGTCGAAGATCCGCACGTACTCGACTACCTCCAGGCAGAAAACGCTTACTTCGCCTCAGAGATGAGGCCCCACCAAGGGTTCATCGACCGCCTCTTTGCAGAACTCAAAGCCCGGGAACCCGAGGAGGACAGCTCGGTACCTTACCTGCAGGGCGAATATCTGTATCAATGGTGTTACGAGAAAGATGCCCAGTACCGGATCTGGCGGAGAGCGCCAGTTTCGTCTCCAGACGATTGGGTGGTGATAGTCGATGAACCGAAGCTCGCCTCCCAACACGACTACTTCAACCTCGGCGGGCTTGCCGTCAGTCCCAATGCCCGCTACCTCGCCTACAGCGTAGACTTAAGCGGTGCGGAACGATTTACCCTCAACCTCCTCGATCTGGAAACGGAAGCGCTACTCGACGAGTCGATCCCAAACACTTTAGGCAGTCCCGTCTGGAGCGCCGACAATCGCAACATCTTCTACCTAGTTGTCAACGAACAATGGCGTCCCTACCAGGTTCGCCGTCATCATATTGGCGAACCCGTCAACAAAGATACGATCGTTTACGAAGAGGCCGATACGTCGTTTTTTGTCGGAATCGGTAAAACCCAGTCGGAAGCATTCATCCTGATCAGCGCGGGCGACCACGTGACGTCGGAAGTTCGCTACTTGCTGAGCGATTCGCCAGAAGAGACACCAACCCTCATCGTTGCACGCCGCACCGGGCACACTTACGACGTCGATCACCGGGAAGGTTTTTTCTACATCCGCAGTAATGCCCGGCACAAAAATTTTGAACTCTTCCGTACACCGATTGATGCGCCAGAAGAATCCCGATGGGAAAGCATCATCGCAGGAAGCACCGAGCATTATCTGACCGGACACATGTGTCTGCGCGATTTTGTCGTCGTGGAAGAACGCCAGCACGGTCTGGACCAGATACGGATCATCGAAGTCAGTGAAAACGAACACATCGGCGAGCACTTCATCGAGTTTCCCGAACCGGCCTACACCGTTGGCATAGGCACCAATGCCACTTACGCGATGGACAGCATTCGCCTCAACTACGAATCCATGGTTACGCCCGACACCGTGTACGATTACGAGATCCGCAACAAAAATCTGGTTACCCGCAAGGTGCAGATCATTCCGAGCGGGTACGATGCGCGTCTTTTCCGTACCGAACGATTGATGGTGCCCGCACGCGACGGTGTGCACGTTCCCGTCAGTATCGTTTACCCACGGAATTTACCCCGCGATGGTTCCGCGCCGTTGTATCTCTACGGATATGGCGCTTACGGCAGCGCAATCACCCCTTACTTCTCCACGAACCGGCTTTCATTGATGGAGCGCGGGTTTGCCGTCGCTATCGCACACGTACGGGGCGGTGATGACCTGGGTTACCACTGGTACGAAGACGGCAAACTCGACAAGCGAACGAACACCTTCAACGATTTTGTCGACATTGCCCGCCATCTCATCGACGCTGGATATACCACGGCCGGGCGAATCGTCATCTCAGGCGGAAGCGCCGGTGGCGAGTTGATGGGGGCTGCGCTCAATCTGGCTCCGGATCTCTGGGGTGCGGTCGCTGCACACGTACCATTTGTCGATGTGCTCAACACGATGCTCGATGCCAGCCTGCCACTCACACCACTGGAGTGGCCTGAGTGGGGTAACCCGATCGAAGATCCTGCGGCATTTACCCTGATACGGTCTTATTCGCCCTACGATCAGCTCCGCGCGGGTGCCTATCCACCGATACTGGTCACCGCCGGCTTGAACGATCCACGCGTCACCTACTGGGAGCCCGCCAAATACGTCGCGAAGCTGCGGACCCTGAAAACCGATAACAACTGGTTGCTGCTGAAGACGAACATGGGAGCGGGGCACAGGGGGAAGTCCGGTCGTTTTGACGCGTTGCGGGAAATCGCTGAAGAATATGTGTTTATCCTGGTGAGCTTGAGTATAGAGACAGGCTAGCCGCTTTGTTGCCTGGCAGAGCGCCTGGATTTAGCAACGTTGGCCTGGTGCATGCGCTTCTTGATGATGTTCTGCACCACGCTGACGGTGGTCCAGTCGTGGGTCATGCTGCGCTCACAGCCTTCGCAAGTGACGTTTTGCTGGGAGGAAACCAACGTCAGCAGCTCGCTATAAGGCAATCGTGAGATCTGCCCGCAGCTGGAACACTCTAACCCTACCGCCGGGTCAATCCCTACGTAATACATACCGCTGAACTCCTTTTCACCGCATCCATTGTAGGTAAGCGTAGTGCCGTTCCCAGGTTACGCTAGCCACCTTGTGAACTGGCGCACAGGGTTTCTATGACACCGGTTCGGTCTCGAGTTCAGAGCGGAATTGTGGGGCCGCAATATCGATCAACGCGCGCGCTCGCGCGCGGGACGGAAGGTTTTTCAGGTGAGCAATTCCATGCTCGGTCACGACGATGTCGACGTCAGTACGAAGTGCAGTCACCAGCTCCACCTTGGCCACGATCCGTGACACCTCGCCGTTTCGTGCGGTTGCATGCATGGCAATGATGGACCGTCCGCCTGGCGAAGCCTTGGCGGCGCGCATGAAGTCCACGGAACCACCGGTTCCGGAAATCTGCCGGCCGCCGGTAACTTCGGCGTTGACCTGGCCATGAAGATCGACCTCCACCGCGGAGTTAATCGAGACAAAGCCAGGCAACTGGCGGATCACATTCACCTCGTGGGTGTAATTCGCGCTGCGGAACATGACCTCGGGCGTCGCGGCGAGCCACTCGATCAGCGCGTGAGAGCCCAACGCCATTCCAGTCACGTGGACATCTCGGTCGAGGGGTTTGTTCGCTCCGGTCAGCACACCCTGGCGAATCAACTCCATGCCGCCATCGTCGATGAGCCCACCGTGCAGGCCCAGATCGTTTTTGTTGCTAAGTTGGTTGAGAATTGCCGCGGGTATGGCACCAATACCCGTTTGCAGGCAATCGCCATCCTGAATCAACGAGGCGACCAGTTTGCCGATACACACCGCCGCCGGGTCTATCTCGGGTACCGGCAATTCAAAGAGTTGCCGCTCGCTCTCGATGAGAAGATCGATCTGTTGCTCAGCAATGAGCGGGCAACCGGCTGGCGCCGTGAAGCTCGTATTGAGTTCTGCTATCACCACGGCTGCACTTGCCAGAGCAGCTCCGAGAAAGTCGACATTCGGACCTGAACGCAATCGTCCGTTAGCGTCACGTGCAACCTGCACCAACACGACGTCCACCCGCTCAGACAAGTAGTCGTACACGGCTCGCATCTGCATGGGTAGAAAGTGCAGGCGTTCGGGGTCGGCATCCAGAAGATGCCGGGTCATGAAGAAGGTGGTGTGTTCAGAGTTCGGGCTGAGCGCGGTGAAATCCGTCTGGTTGTATCCACCCAGCGGGAATTGGATAAAATGCAGATTGTCCGGAAGGGTTGCGACCCTTAGCTCATCGATAAGCGCGGTTGGCTCGTTGACACTCCCTGCAACGAATATACGCTGACCAGGGGCCAGCATGCTGACAACATCGGTCACTTTTTTATCTACCCTCCCCTTACCTCAGCAATGATCACCCGTGGTCGTCGTCGACGCAATTGGTGATACTCACCCGATGATTCATGGCACCCTAGCGGACCTGACGGCTTTGCTCTCACTCGAGGCGCTGGGGACCGGTCGCTTCGTCTCGGCGCCTTGCAGCGGTTCACGCTGGCGTGTGTATGGTGGTCAATTCCTCGGCCAGGGTCTCATCGCCGCCACCCACGACGGCGAATTACCCGTGCGGTCATTTCACGCTTACTTCATTCGCGCCGGAGACGCGACACAGCCCATGTATTACGAGGTCGAAAGGTCGTCCGACGAGCACCGGTTCGTGCGTGCGCACCAGGAAAACAAACTGTTGTTCACGATGGAGGTTGCGCTCGGCGAATATGGATCCGCCCCTGTCATTCCGATGCCGCATGTACCTGGACCAGAGGCTTGTATTCCCCGGGAGAAAGGTGTGCAGAATCTGGACGCGGATACGGAATCCACCTGGGCGGTTGTAGACTCGCCTTTCGATAACCGATTTGTCGAGAACATCTGGCACGATATGCCCGCGCCGCCGCAACACCACGTATGGTTCCGCACCAGGCGATCTTCTGTGCCGGACAACCTTGCGCCTATGCAGGCCCGGCATATGCGTCAAGCGGTGCTGGCGTACTACGCGGACGACACGATCATGGACAACGCACTCTTCCCGCACGGGTGGTTGGGTAGCTGGGAGCGACTGCAAACGACCAGCCTCGATCATGCGATGTGGTTTCACGCCGACATTCCACTCGATACCTGGCTGCTGCATGCTCAGGACAGCCCCGCGGCAGGTGGTGGACGTGGCATGACCCGTGGTCTTGTTTACCGCCCGTCAGGAGAGCTGGTGGCAAGTGCAGCCCAGGAAATTCTCATGCGGCCAAACACTTCCCAATGAACGCACTGACCCATTTCCAGCCGGGCATCCGCGACTGGTTCGAAGAGCGTTTCACTCGCCCGACCAATGTTCAGGCGAAAAGCTGGCCACTGATTGCCGACGGCAAACACGTGCTAATCACCGCGCCCACCGGCAGTGGAAAAACACTCACGGCTTTCCTCTGGTCACTCAATCAGTTTGCCAGCCACAAGTGGGAGCCCGGGCGCACCCGGGTGATCTACGTTTCCCCGCTCAAAGCGCTCAACAACGACATTCAACGCAACCTGCTTGGTCCCTTGGGCGAGCTGCGCAAAAACCACAACTTCCCCGCCATCAGTGTGCAAACCCGTTCCGGAGACACCTCCCAGGGCGACCGCCAACGAATGTTACGCCGTCCACCGGATGTGCTGATTACCACACCCGAAAGCCTCTCCCTGCTGCTCACCACGAGCAAGGGACGCCAGGCCCTGAGCACGGTTGAGACGGTCATTCTCGATGAGATTCACGCCATCGTCGACAACCGCCGCGGTGTACAGCTGATGACCTCCATCGAACGTCTGGCACATATTGCAGGTGAATTTCAGCGCCTGGCCTTATCGGCCACAATACGCCCGCTCGAAGCGGTAGCCAGTTACGTTGGCGGCTACCTGCCTGACGGCAGTCCCCGCAGTCTCGAAATTGTGTCTTGCGAAGACGACAAAAAAATCCAGTTTCGCGTGCGTTTTCCCGAGCAAGCCAAACACGCTGTGGAGAACGGCAAAAAAATCTGGGATCCGCTGGCGGACAGCTTTCGTGACGTAATAGATCACAACCGCGCAACGCTCTTTTTTACCAACAGCCGCCGACTCGCTGAAAAGATCACGCTGAAAATCAATGAAGACCAGCCCGTGCCACTTGCTTATGCGCATCACGGTTCCCTTGCCCGGGACATCAGAATCGAGGTGGAAAGCCGCCTGAAGGCGGGCGAATTGCGCGCCATCGTCGCCACCAATTCCCTGGAGATGGGTATCGACATCGGCCATCTAGACGAGGTGGTCATGGTGCAATCGCCACCCTCCGTCGCTTCTGCGCTCCAGCGTATTGGACGCGCGGGGCACCAGGTGGGCGAGACCAGCATCGGTACGCTTTACCCAACC
>SMWK01000297.1 GCA_004356895.1 Gammaproteobacteria bacterium | reverse complement strand
GTTCTTTATGATGATATGGAACTATGCGCGGCTCGACTTCGGTACCAGCTACTTTCAAGATCGTCCTGTTATAGATCTGGTTTTGGAACGATTACCCGTGTCGATTTCCCTTGGGCTCTGGTCGTTGCTGATGATCTATTCGATCTCCATCCCATTAGGTATCGCCAAAGCAGTGGGAGATGGCCAGCGTTTCGACGTTTGGACCAGCGGCGTGGTGTTTACTGCTTACGCTGTACCGGGATTTCTATTTGCTATTCTGTTAATTGTGGTTTTTGCGGGTGGCTCCTATTTCGACTGGTTTCCGCTACGTGGCCTGACTTCCGACAACTTCGATGATCTGTCGGTGTTCGGCAAGATCCGCGACTACTTCTGGCACTTAGCCTTGCCGCTCACCGCCTTGACCATCGGCGGTTTCGCAACGTTGACCATGTTGACCAAAAACAGCTTCCTCGAAGAACTCAACAAACAGTTTGTGCTGACCGCACGTGCCAAAGGCGTCACGGAACGACGCGTGCTGTACGGGCATGTGTTTCGCAATGCGATGTTGATTGTGATAGCAGGGTTTCCCGCTGCATTCGTCGGTATTTTGTTTACCGGGGCGTTGTTAATCGAGGTGATCTTTCAGCTCGATGGGATCGGACTTTTAGGTTACGAAGCGGTGGTGAAACGAGACTATCCGATTCTGTTCGGAACGTTGTTCAGTTTTACCCTGATCGGACTCGTCATGCAGTTGATCGGGGATATGGTGTACGTGTTCGTTGATCCGCGTATCGACTTCGAGACGCGGGAAACCTAAATGAGCGTAAACACTTGAGCCCGTTGAACCAGCGACGCTTGGCAATGTTCAAAGCCAACAGACGAGGCTACTTCTCGTTCTGGATTTTCCTCGGGCTTTTTGTGCTCTCACTTTTTGGCGAATTCATCGCCAACGATAAACCCATCGTGTTCTCGTATCATGGCGATCTGTTCTTTCCAGTAATGGTTTCTTACACCGACCGCGAACTCGGTGGCGTGTTGGCAACTGAAGCCGACTACCGTGACCCGTTCATTCGCAAACAGATCGAATCCAATGGCTGGTCAATCTGGCCCCTCGTCCCATTTGCCTATGACACCATCGATTGGGATTTGCAGCCGCCTTATCCGGCACCACCGAGTGGTAGACCCTGGCTCGGCACGGACGGTCTCAGCACAGACACCTTTGCGATCTTGTTGTACGCGTTCAGATTATCCGTGTTGTTCGGGTTGTCGCTGACGCTGATAAGTTCGCTGATCGGCGTTACCGTCGGTGCACTGCAAGGTTATTTCGGCGGTCTGACGGATCTCATTGGCCAGCGTGTCGTCGAGATATGGGCGGGCTTACCGATATTGTTCGTATTGATCATCCTCGCGAGTGTCGTTGAGCCTAATTTTTTCTGGTTGCTCGCTATTTTGTCTCTGTTTAGCTGGATGGCGTTGGTCGGTGTCGTGCGTGCGGAGTTCTTACGAGCGCGTAACTTCGAATTCGTACGCGCTGCACGCGCGCTTGGCGTGTCGGACCTGACCATCATGCGACGCCACGTGTTACCCAATGCGATGGTCGCAACGCTCACGTACTTGCCGTTCATCTTGAATGGTTCGATTACAACACTGACGGCGCTGGATTTTCTCGGCTTCGGGCTGCCGCTGGAGTCTCCGTCGTTTGGACGTTTGCTGTCCCAAGCTAAAGCCAATTTGCACGCACCGTGGATTGGCATCTCGGTGTTCATGACACTCGCGACGATGCTGACGTTGCTCATATTTGTCGGCGAAGCGGTGCGTGATGCCTTCGACCCGCGCCGAACTCTAAAAGGGGCGCTTGATGAGTCTTCTACCGACCTGATGGAGAGCAGTCCCGGTGTCTGATCCATTCGTCCAAGTACGTGATCTCCACGTTCGCTTCGGATCCAATCATGCGGTTCGGGGGGTGTCGTTCGACGTGGCGGAGGGTGAAACCGTAGCGATTGTCGGTGAGTCTGGATCCGGCAAATCGGTAATCGCGCTGTCTATTTTGCAACTTCTTCCCTATCCGATGGCAAGCCACCCCAAAGGCTCGGTGTTGGTTGGTGGACAAGAAATGATCGGCGCCGATGAGGCGCAATTGCGCGCGGTAAGAGGCAGCCAGGTCAGCATGATCTTCCAGGAACCAATGATTTCGCTCAACCCGTTGCATACGGTGGCGAAGCAGATCAGGGAAACACTGGTAACCCACAAAGGGCTGACGCGCAATGCTGCGCGTGACCGGACTCTCGAGTTGCTCGAGATGGTGCAACTGGACGATGCGGTGCGTCGCCTCGGCGCATATCCACACGAGCTTTCCGGCGGGCAGCGCCAGCGAGTGATGATCGCCATGGCGCTCGCCAACGAACCCCGCTTACTCATTGCCGATGAACCGACTACTGCGCTCGATGTGACGATTCAAGCGCGAATTCTAGAGCTCCTGAAGAAGTTGCAAGGTGAGTTGGGTATGGGTCTGCTGCTGATCTCACACGATCTCGGCATTGTTCGATCCATGGCGGACCGAGTGTGTGTGATGACCCATGGTGAGATAGTCGAATCCGGTAGCACAGGAAAAATATTCGACGAACCTGAACATTCATATACCCAACATTTGTTGGCTGCCGAACCCAAGGGCGACCCGGTCGCCTGGAATCCGCACGCCAAACCGTTACTAAGCCTTCGCGACTTCAACGTAAACTACAAAATTGGCAAGGGCTGGTTCGGCCGTAGAAAAGAGTTCCAGGCAGTCAAAAACCTGAACTTGGAAGTTGGCGAAGGACAAACCGTCGGCGTTGTCGGGGAGTCAGGTTCTGGAAAAACGACGCTGGGACTGGGTCTGCTACGACTGCTTCACGCCGAGGGAACCATCACATTCGACGGCATAGCCGTACACAATTTGAGTTCGAAGGCATTGACCGCGCAGCGCAAACACATGCAGGTCGTGTTTCAAGACCCGTTTGGCAGCCTCTCGCCCCGGTTGTCGGTTCGCCAGATCATCGAAGAAGGATTGCGCGTTCACGAACGGGATATGGATGTAAACGCGCGGGAGGAGCGGGTGGCCGAAGTGTTATCCGAAGTCAATCTCGAACCGGATCAGATGGACCGTTACCCACACGAGTTTTCCGGTGGCCAACGACAACGCATATCCATCGCTCGCGCGCTTGCGTTGCGGCCGAAGTTCATCGTCCTCGATGAGCCTACATCGGCACTCGACATGTCGGTGCAGGCACAGATCGTGGATCTGTTGCGGGAACTTCAACATCGACACAGTCTGACTTATCTCTTCATAAGCCACGATTTGAAAGTGGTGCGCGCGGTCGCCCACTACCTGGTGGTGATGAAAGAGGGTGTGGTCGTCGAGCAGGGACCTGCCGAGCAAGTGTTCGAGAACCCGCAAACTGACTATACGAAGGAACTCATGACGGCAGCGTTTGTGCGGTAGCTGCGGATTTAGGGTGGACAACCTATAATAGGTGGATTACCCTAAAATACCATCAACTTCGAGCTACATGATGCCGCGAGGCCGTACGTCTGCTCGCCCCTCCACCAAGCAGTTGATTCAGGCAGCCGCTCTCGAACTCTTCAACGCCACAGGTTATACCAATACCTCCATCGCGCGCATCGCCGATTCGGTAGGCATCACCGAAGGCAATTTGTGGTATCACTTCCGTGCCAAGGAAGATCTGGTTAATACACTCGTGGATCAGCTTGTCGAGAGCTTGGACGCCCACTATCAAGAAGCGCGTAGCAAACATTCCCTGGAAGAGGAGTACGTCCTTTACTTTCATGGCGTTATGCAGGATATGCTGCGATTTCGCTTCATCCTGCGCGACTACCTGCAGGTCGCAAGTAGAAAAGATAGCCAAATCTCGCATCATCTGACCACGTTTCAGGCCGACCAGTACGAGCGACTCACCGATATGCTCGGCCGTATGAGTCGCGAAGGGCATATGCAAAACCCCCTCCCCGATCTCGATGAACTGGCTACCAATATCTGGATCGTGGTGCGTTACTGGTGGTCGTACCTGCTGGATCGAGAGCAAGTCGAGCAGATTGGTTGGGAGCACCAGCAGCGAGGCTTCAGGCAGCATATGGCGCTATTGGAACCTCATCTCACGGCGAGCGCTATTCGTAAAATGCATGCCGTTGCCACTGAGATTGAGCTTCAACAACCGGCGGAACTCGCCTCTTGAGCTCGCAACATTTCACCATGCGAGCAAACCGATTGGCTTCGCCAATATTGGTAATCTTGTTATCCGGTTTCCTGATAAGCTGTGACGCCTCACACTCCGAGCCTACCGATGAACCTCGTGTATCCGAACAACCTTCGCTTACAACAGCGGTACGGGTAAAGGTTGCACCAATCGTCTCAGCGAGGATCGATCGCGCCGGGACGGTTACAGGATTGGTATCCGCGTTCCGTAAAGCGACGGTGGCTGCCGAAGTCGGTGGTCGGGTCGTCAAGCGGTTGGTTGAACCAGGGGCAACAGTCGAGAAAGGTCAACTTCTGATCGAACTCGATCAGCACCGTGCACATCTTGCCGTCGAGCAGGCTAAAGCAATCGCCAGCGCCCGGGCGGTGGATCGTAACCAGGCAACGCACCAATATCGTCGTGGCCGCGACCTGTTTGCAAAATCCGTGATCAGCGAGGACACGCTCGACGATTTACGTTTTGCCGAGGAACGCACGAGAGCGCAACTACTTGGCGCGCAAGCTCAGCTTTCGACAGCCAGACGAGCACTTGCAGATACCCGAATACTCGCACCTTTTAAAGGTACTGCGGAAATCGTACACGTCCAGGAGGGTGACTATCTCCAACCCGGCACCGCCATCGCCACGCTCACCGATTTTTCAAAAGTGCGCATACGTGCAGGTGTCACTGCCACGGAGGCTAATTCGATTGCTCCGGGTCAGGTTGCAACGCTTCATTTCCAGGCACTCGGCGGCGTCGCGCTGCCTGGCCGAGTACAGAATGTCGGTCGTATCGCAGACGCCGCCAGTGGTACTTATGCGGTGGAAATATGGCTGGATGGTCCCGAAACCGCGCGTCTCCGGGAAGGCATGATGGCAACGGTCACTCTCCCTTCCTCCGCCCGGGCAACAAAAACCGCGGCGCCCGCATCCGCGGTCTTTCGCAAGAATGGTAGGACGCACATTTACACCATCTTCGATGACAAGGCAAAGCTCACACCCGTCCGCGTTGGCCTAAGCAACGGAAAACTGGTGGAAATACTCGAAGGGGTTTCTGCTGGCGAGTTGGTGGTCGTCGACGGCCAGTTTGCCTTACGCGACGGAGCAAACGTAACGGTGGACGACCCCCGCTGACATGCAGTCGTTCGTTCGCTTCTTCGTCGAGCGCCATCTGCTGGTTAATGTGCTGGCAGTGGCGACTATCGTGCTGGGCTACTTTTTCATCAAAGACACACCGAGGGAATACATCCCCAGCATCGCTGCCCCGATTATTTACATCAACGCATCCCTACCAGGTGCTTCGGCCAGGGACATCGAGACCAAACTCACCATACCGATTGAGGAAGCCATCGAAGAAGTAGACGGCATCGATGTTTTTTACAGCACAATTTCTGACAACGTATCGTTCACCACGGTAGAACTTTTCATCGATTTTACACCTGAACAGATCAAAGTCATCGAAGGCGATCTCAGGCAGGCCATCGACGGGATTACCGACTTTCCCCCGGAAATGGAAGACGAGCCGACTCTGGAGCAATTCAACCCGGGCAAGTGGCCTGTGGTGGAGGTTGCCCTTGCAGGACCGCCCGACGCTTTGATTCGCGCCGCAAAACTTCTGGAACGAAAGTTCAAACGCCTGGATCTGGTGTCCCGGGTGACCGTTGTCGGCCTGCAGGATCCCGAAGTACAGATTCTGGTTGATCCGGTCCGTGCGAGCGAACACGGCGTAACCATACTCGATGTCGTTAGTGCGGTGAGGCGCCGCAACGTGTCAAGTACCGGCGGAATTCTGGAGTCCTCGAACGATCGCAAACAGGTCGTCGTGTGGAGCCGTTTCGCCAACCCCGCCGATGTTGCTGAAACCATCGTTAAATCCTCCCCGGGGGTCGGCACCGTCAGAATTCGAGACATCGCACGCATCCGGTCCACACGCGAAGACACCGGGCTCATCACCCATACCAACGCAGTTCCCGGCATATCCCTGGTAGTCCGCAAACGTGAAAATGCAGATGCCATCGATACAGTTGCCGCGATCAAGGAGATCATGGCAGCAATTCCGCTACCCGACGGCATCAGCTTCGAATTGGTCAATGATCGATCGTTCCACACACGCAACCGTTTGGAAGTGATGCTTACCAACGGGCTGCTCGGAGCGGTCCTCGTCGCGGGGGTCCTGTTTCTTTTCATGCGTGCACAACCCGCGCTCTGGGTGGTTATTGGTATTCCCATCGTTTTCATGGGCGCCCTCGGCGTAGTTGGCTTCAGCGGCATGACTTTGAATCTGATGTCGCTGACCGGGTTCGTGATTGTCCTTGGTATGGTGGTGGACGACGCGGTCGTCGTCTCCGAGAATATCGCCGCTCATAGAAATCGCGGTCTGGATGCGGTGACCGCGGCAATTACCGGTGCATCCGAGATGGCACGCCCAG
>SMWK01000026.1 GCA_004356895.1 Gammaproteobacteria bacterium | reverse complement strand
GCTTCGTTACCTGCATTCCACAGGCGCCTCCGCGTTTTTCATCGTAGTCTATCTGCATATGTTTCGTGGCCTTATGTACGGTTCTTATCGCCAACCGCGCGAACTCCTGTGGTTGATCGGCATGGCTATTTTCATCGTCCTGATGTTAGAGGGGTTTGCCGGTTATCTACTGCCGTGGGGCAATATGTCTTACTGGGGGGCGCAGGTAATCATCTCTCTGGCGGGTGCGATACCCGTAGTCGGACCCGACCTCATGGAGTGGGTTCGAGGTGATTTCCTCATGTCGGAGGTCACGCTGAATCGGTTCTTTGCATTACATGTGGTGGCGTTACCGCTGGTGTTGGTTATGCTCGTGTTCGTGCACATCGTGGCATTACATCACGTTGGCTCGAATAACCCTGATGGGATAGAAATCAAGAAAAACAAGGATGCCAATGGTATTCCACTCGATGGCATTCCTTTCCACCCCTATTACACTGTAGGGCACGACATCCCGGCGACTGTGGCATTTCTGTTCATTTTCTGTGTCGTCGTCTTTTATGCCCCGGAGATGGGCGGATATTTCATCGAGAAGCCGAACTTCGAAATTGCCAACCCACTAGTAACTCCGGATCACATCGCCCCAGTCTGGTATTACACGCCCTTCTACGCCATGTTGCGTGCGGCAACTTATCCGCTGCTGGGTGTGCCTGCCAAATTCTGGGGACTTGTCGTGATGGGTGGCGCCATTATGATCCCCTGCGTGTTGCCCTGGTTGGATCGCAGCCCTGTGAAGTCCCTGCGTTACAAAGGTCTCGCTTCGAAGGTAATGTTGGGCTTGTTCATCATCAGCTTTTTCATCCTCGGCTATCTCGGTACGATCGCGCCTTCAAAGGGAGCGACTGCATTGGCACAGGTGTGTACGGTTCTCTACTTCGCCTATTTCATATTGATGCCGTGGTACACGCGGGCTGAGCGCACCAAACCAGTACCGGAAAGGGTGACGACACGATGAAGATCCGGGTGCTTTTTGCGGTGTGTTTGTTGGTGCCCGGAATTTCGGCTGCTTCCTCTGCCAGCGATTGGCAGATGAAAGAGATGACACCGGATCTCGAGAATCTGCCGTCGTTACAAGAAGGGTTTCGCTTGTACGTCAACTACTGCATCGGATGCCACTCGTTGAAGTATCAGCGTTACGAGCGCACGGTTGATGATCTCGGTATTTCTCACGACATTGCACTGCAAAACCTGATATTCACTGGTCAGAAGATTGGCGAGCTCATGACCTCGGCGATGGACCCGGAGCAGGCGAAATCGTGGTTCGGTGCCCCGCCGCCTGACCTCACAATGGTGGCGCGGGTGCGTGATCCCGCTTGGATATACAACTACTTGCAAACGTTTTATGTCGACGAAACAAGACCTTTCGGTGTTAACAACAAAGTGTTTCCCAATGCTGGAATGCCTCACGTTCTGACGGATCTGCAAGGGGTTCAATCCTGCGCACCCGTCAGTGGCGGTGGGGAAACCGGTGAGGCTGCACATTGTGAGCTAGTCGTAGACGGAAATGGGTTGTACAGCGTGGAAGAGTACGATCAGGCGACCTATGACATCGCAAACTTTCTCTTTTATGTAGGCGATCCCAGCAGGTTGGAGCGCCATCGGCTCGGTGTGTACGTGCTGTTGTTTCTCGTCGTACTCTATGTGTTGACCTTCCTGTTGGGTCGCGAGTACAACAAAGAAGTTCTCTAATCGAATAACAAGTTGGTTGTGACCAGCCAACCGTCTCGCGAAAAGGTAAATAATGAGCGTAGTTACAAAACGAACGTCGATGACTTTTTTTTCGGATGCGAAGGATCACTACTCACATCGGGTGAGAATGGTACTTGCTGAGAAGGGTGTTTCGTTCGATATGGTGGATGTCGATCCTGGCGACAAACCCGAAACCCTGGCGGAGATCAACCCGTACAACAGCCTGCCAACTCTATTGGACAGAGACCTGGTGCTCTACGAAGCAAACGTCATCATGGAGTATCTGGATGAACGTTTTCCTCATCCTCCCCTGTTGCCGGTTTACCCGGTTCAGCGGGCGCTGTCGAGGTTGTGGATAACGCGCGTTGAGAAGGAGTGGAGTGGCCGGTTGGATCTTCTCATGGCTGGCAAGGGGCGGGAAACCATACTCACGAAAGCGCGCAAGGAACTGCGCGAGAGCATCGTCAGCATCGCACCGATTTTCGCTGAAAAACCGTACTTCATGTATGAAGAATTCACCCTGGTGGATTGTTGTGTTGCACCGATTTTGTGGCGATTGAAATGTGTGGACATCAGTTTGCCTGAGCGATCGACGAAACCCCTGCAGAAGTACATGCAGACAATCTTCGACCGTGAAACCTTCCGCACCAGCCTCACGGAATCGGAACTGGAGATGCGCGAATAGGACCCCCAGACGCCACGCAGAAGTCGCAACGCCCCTATCTCCTGCGGGCGCTTTATGACTGGATCGTCGACAGCAACCTGACGCCCTACGTAGTGGTCGCGGCGAATTCGAAGCAGGTCGTCGTGCCTCAAGAATTTGTCAAAGAAGGCAAAATTGTACTGAACGTTTCACCTATGGCGGTGCGTAATCTGGTGTTCGGCGACGAGACGTTTACCTTCGACGGACGGTTTTCGGGGAATCCTTTTACGGTCAGTGCACCCATTGCCCGGGTTCTGACAATCTATGCGAAGGAAACTGGCGAAGGAATGATGTTTGACGGAATGGAAAGTAGTCGGGGAAGTGGTTCACAAGTGAGTGCTGAATCTGATTCTGTGACAGAGACCGACGGACGGGAACCGCCAGACCCTGCGGGGAGCGGATCTAAGGGAGACGGACCCGGACGGCCAGGAAGTCATTTGAAGGTTGTAAAATAGCGCTAGGACACTAGTCGAGGTATTCGAAAACCTTCACTATTTTTTGCACGCCATAGACGGACCTGGCGATTGCGACGGTGTCGTCGGCTTGTTGACGTGGCAACAAGCCTAAGAGATAGACCACGCCGTTTTCCGTTACCACCTTAACTCGGTTGGCATTTACCCGTTTGTCAGCAGCCAGCTTGGTTTTGACCTTGCCTGTCAGCCAGGTGTCGTTGGTTCGAGCGAGGTAGGAGATAGGTCCCCCCACCTCGATTTCGTTATGAATCTTCCTGACTTTGCCAATACGCTCAGCGGCTTGATACGCGTGGGTTTTCAGATTCTCGGTAGCAACCTGGCCGGCCAATAGCAATACTCCGTTGTAGCTGACGGCGACGAGGTGGGCGCTGTCGAATCCGGGATCGCTTTTTTTGATCTCCCGTTTGACCATGCTCTCGATTACCTGGTCGTCGATGATCATCCCAGGCGTTCGGGCGCGCGGGTCGTTGGAAAAAGTGGCACAGGCGGTCAACGAGAAGCAGAGGACTACGACTAGCGGTTTGATTGAACTTAACAAAGCTCTGAGAAGATGTGGGCTACTGGTTCTGGAAGGCATCACGAATCCATAAAAAATGTAGGCGGTAGTTTCGCCCCGTAACCGACACTACGTCAAATCGACAGCAACGCTTGGAGAAGCGACGGTGGCGGGCGAGGAACGAGCTGGCGGCGCCGATCAACCGGCGCCTTTTTGCGTTTGTAATAGTTTCGAATCCTGCCCCGAAGTGGTTGCCCGCGCGGTAACGCACTTCGACAAACACGATGATGTCGCCATCAAGCATGACGAGATCGATCTCTCCAGATCTACAATGATAATTCCGTTTTACGAATTTGAGGCCATGAGTTTCGAGATAGTCTTGAGCCTCTCTTTCGGCCCATGCGCCTACCTCTGCGTTGGTCAACTCAAAGCTCTCGTTTTTGACCTGACCCCTCTTCACGCTCGGCCAGCAACGGTAGTGCAACGAGTTTGCCACGGATCACGACACCCCAGGCAAGCTCGCGGTGAAATCGACGATCCTGCCCGAGCGAAAGGATCCCGGTACTACCGAGCAGGTGGGCAGACGCGGTGCGTGTGAATGTGGATAGACGGTCGCTCACCCGAAATGCGTCGACCCCAAGGGCGTACAGCGCGGAAAAAGGATTGTTCTGCAACCCAAAAGGCTCCGCCATGGCAACGTACAGGGGATCATCGAAAAGCTGCCACGGCAATGCGCATACGCGAAAGCCGTTGAGCACATCAAGTGCGTGCGCCTGATTGCCACGCACGCTTTGCGAACTGGCATACACCGGCAGATCGTTGGCGAAGTGAAACCTTAGCGCCGGCACGAGGGCGGTTGCTTCCAGGTTATTGACCAGAGCGACAATGGCTTCGACATCGTCTCGGGCGCGAGGTAGAAATTCGAGTTCCAGATCGAGCAGCTTAACCAGGGCAGCGTGGCGTGCAAAGCTTGCATCCACCTGCATCGCTCTACCAACCGATTCGGTGATCGTCTTGATGTCGTTGAATGCCTGAATGGTCATGTGCAACGGCCATTGTGCTTTGAGACGCTCAACCGCTCGCAGCGACCAGTCTTCACCGTTGTGAAAGATGATCAGTCGATCCACACCATCACTCAGGAGGCGATCGACAAGCGTGTCGGTTTCATCTTCGATGGCGAGACCTAACTGCAGGAGGTTTTGCGCGGGTTCCTGAAAATCTTCCAGATAGTTCAGGCCCAATACTGGTAGCTCCGGATTGAGATTGTTGAGGGTGCTCAGTGAGCGCTTGCTCAATGGTCCGACGATGAGATCTGCGCCGTCAGCGAGAATTTGTTCGTAAACGGTTGGCAGGGGTGAGGCAGTGCTGTCGTAGACAGAAATGCGGAAATTCCGTAACACCGGTCTCTGCGAGTTGGACAACTGCGGCAGCGGGTTGGTCGATGGCCCCTCAAGGTATGCGGCAATGAATCCATCTCGAACAGCGCGGCCGGCCCTGGCGAGGGGTCCGCTCAGTGGCAGTAGCAATGCAACCTGTTGTGGCTGCCAAGCCTGATCGTTCAGGGGTAACAGCGTTGTCGGCAGCAGTTCGAACGCTGGATGGTCGGACCATTTTTTCCGCCAACGCGTGAGCCGCGTTCTCTGATCTGCGCTCGAGAAACTTTCGAGCATGCTGGATTTGA
Source organism: Gammaproteobacteria bacterium (assembly GCA_004356895.1). Taxonomy (GTDB): domain Bacteria; phylum Pseudomonadota; class Gammaproteobacteria; order Pseudomonadales; family Azotimanducaceae; genus SMWK01. The sequence continues at coordinate 12,200 of SMWK01000026.1, read as the reverse complement.
GTTCCCACCATCCTAGCCGTCGTCCGGTTTGCAGCGCCACCTGGCGGCGAGCGGAAAGACCGGGTGCCTTACTCATATGTGACCAGATCAGGTCGTGGACCGCTTGACGCTCCATCTCGGGTGGCTGCATATCCATCAGTCGGTGAGCGGCACAGATGAAGTTACCCTCCAGGGCACAGAGTTTTGCCATCGCAAGGAGCGGCCGGTAGTTACTCTGCGCATCTCCTGAAGAATCCACAGAGCTGGCAACGTCAGCTAACAGTTTTTCGGCAAGTAACAGCTCGCCCCGCTGTATGGCCAGTTCCGCAGCGGCGAGTTGATAGGCCCAAAGGAGCGTGGGTCCCAGAAGCTCAGGAGCCACTTCCCCAAGCGCACGTTCTGCCGCCTCCCAGTTTTCCTGCCGAATGAATCCGTGTGCAGCACGCAGATACAGGGCGAGCGCCTCACTAAGGGGAGCGCTGCGCGCTTGCCAGAGCAACGCCCGGGGCGAGGGTTCGTTGCTCGAATCGCTTGATGTCTGCCAGGGAGGTGCCTCGGGGGTGCTTTGGCACCCGTACGTTGCCACAATGACGAGACAAACTGAGATGAACCTTACCGCCATGTTTGGAATTCTATATGTTGTCGCAACGCCTATTGGAAACCTTGATGACATAACGCGTCGAGGTGCGATGGTCCTTAAATCGGTTGCGATAATCGCCGCCGAGGATACCAGACGGTCTCGGGTGCTGTTAGCGGAGATCGGGGTAGGTAGGACAGAGATGGTTGCGTTGCACGACCATAACGAAAGCCAAGCGGGGGCAGGTATCGTCGCGGTGCTCGAGGAGGGCCGTGATGTGGCGCTGATCTCGGATGCCGGAACGCCACTTCTCTCGGATCCGGGGTTCGATCTCGTTCGCCGCTGCTGGGAGGCCGGGATCGACGTGGTGCCCATACCCGGTCCAAGTGCCGTTCTGGCCGCGCTTTCCGTTTGCCCGCTACCCGCACAGCAGTTTTATTTCGAGGGGTTTCTACCAGCCAAGCCTCGACAACGTAGATCCCGCCTGCAGGAACTACTGCAGTTCCCACTTGCCGTGGTCTTTTTCGAGGCCCCGCATCGTATCGAAAACTGTTTAACCGATCTTTGTGCGCTGGCTCCGGAAAGACGCCTCATGATCGGTCGTGAGATGACCAAACGTCATGAGACATACCGCTGCGATACCCCCGAGGTGTTGTTGCGGTTTCTGCAAACGGAGGGTCAGCTGCGCGGTGAGTTTGTATGCGTCCTTCAGGGGAAAACGGCTGATGTCGCCAGCGATGAGGATGTTCGGCGCACAATGCAGATACTCAGCAAGGAGCTTCCGCCAGCCCAGGCGGCACGTATCGGTGCCCAGCTTTGTGGGCAAAACAAAGCCGAACTGTATTCCCTGGCGGTGGAGTACCGTCAGGAGCACTAGCTTAGCTGAACTATCTTAAATATCTAGCAGCGGGGGTAAATCACGCTGTTAGTGGTATTTAGCTCAGTGGGTCATTAACCTGTGGATGAGTTGGCCAGACAGCCGCTGGTGGGGTAACCCGCGAGAGGAAAGTCCGGGCTCCATAGGACAGGGTGCCAGGTAACACCTGGGGGGCGTGAGCCTACGGAAAGTGCAACAGAGAGTAGACCGCCAAAGATGTGTCGACTTACCTCGATGTGTCCGGTAAGGGTGAAACGGTGCGGTAAGAGCGCACCGCGCGCGTGGCAACACTGCGTGGCTAGGTAAACCCCACCTGGAGCAAGGCCAAATAGGAATCCTATCGCGTGGTCCGCGCGGGATTCGGGTGGGCTGCTGGAGGTGTTCGGTGACGAACATCGTAGATGAATGGCTGTCTGCGGTGAATGCTTCATCGTGACAGAACCCGGCTTATCGGCTGACTCAACTTTTTATCAAGCCACTTTTTATTTAGTTCCCATAAGTAAAACAGGCACCTAGAAGTTAATGTGAATTCTAGAAAACAGAACCTACTCGAAGTTAACTAACGGAATATTATGTTTCCGATCCAATAACTACCGAAAATTCGTTATATTTCCGCAGGTTATGGGGCTTTCCAACCTTGACACCCAATTTGGCTGACCTATAGTGTCTGGAAGTAGCATAATGTGGGGAAAAGTGGGAAACAGGTGGATTTAGAATAACTTCTATTCGGTGGTCGAGCGACACTCGCGTCGGTAACCCTGAGGGGCCACCCAGCGTCCGATCTTATCGGGATTCGACCACGCCACTCCACGAAAAGTTGTGTTTCGCGGTATCAACAGCGCCACATTGGATGCCAAAGGCCGTATGGCCTTGCCCACCCGTTTTCGTGAGTCCGTACAGGTTGTCGCGGAAAGTAAACTCGTCGTCACGATCGATATGCGGGAAAGGTGCCTGTTGATGTATCCACTACCTGAATGGGAGGTGGTGCAGAGTAAGCTGGAAGAATTATCGAATATCCGCGAGCAGGCTCGCTTGCTGCAGAGGTTGCTCATCGGACACGCCACCGATCTCGAGTTGGACGGGAGTGGGCGAATTCTGCTTCCCCAGATGTTACGGGACTTTGCTGAACTCGATAAGAAGCTGGTGTTAGTTGGGCAAGGCAACAAAATCGAGATCTGGAGCCACACTGCCTGGCATGCACGGATGGAGCAGTGGTTGGCCGATGATTCGGGCGGGTTAGCGGCCAACCTCGATGAATTTACCGGCCTATCAGTTTGACAGAAACTCATCAGGCAGTTCTATGCCGGGAGATCGTTGAGTTGGTGATGAATCCTGCCTTGAGCGAGCAGCTGGTATTCGTGGACGCGACATTCGGTCGAGGAGGGCACTCCCGCGCTTTACTGGGTCAACTTTCTCCCGATGCGAGGCTGATTACCATCGACAGAGATCTCGAGGCGGTAGCGGTAGCGCGCGAGTTGGCGTCGGCGGATCCGCGTGTAACAGCTTGTCACGGGCGTTTCTCCGATATTTCCAGAATTCTCGCGGACCTTGGTCTTGCTTCAGTGCACGGGGTGATACTGGATCTTGGCGTTTCCTCGCCGCAGCTTAACGAGCCACGCCGTGGTTTCAGCTTTCGTACCGATGGTCCCCTGGATATGCGAATGGATCAGTCATCTGAACTCACCGCTGCGAAGTGGCTGAACGAGGCGGAAGAGTCCGAGATCGGAGCGGTACTCAAGATTCTTGGCGAAGAACGTCATGCGCGAAGAATTGCTAAGGCGATCGTTCTGGCCCGACCGCTTACCAGGACTCGGGAACTTGCCGAGGTTGTCAGTCGTGCGCAGCCCCGACGTACGCCAGGCAAACATGATTCGACGCGAACTTTTCAAGCAGTCCGTATGCATATCAATAATGAGCTCGAGGAGTTGGAGCAGGGGCTATCGGCTGCTTTTTCCTGCCTGACGATTGCCGGCCGTCTGGCTGTCATCAGTTTCCATTCCCTCGAAGACCGTATGGTGAAACGTTTCATTCGCAAGCTGGCTCAGGCGCCTTCGCTGCCGCGTCGCCTGCCGCTGCGTAGCAGCGAAATCATTGTACCGGGACGCAAGGTTGCTGGACCCATTCGGGCCACGGCTTCCGAGACGCGTGACAACCCTCGAGCCAGGAGTGCGATGTTACGGGTGGTGGAGCGAGCGGCGTGAGCGTCGTGCGGTTTGCCGCCTGGATCTTGCTGTTGCTTCTTGTCGTGGCTTCGGGCCTGGAGGTGGCGTATACGAGTCAGGAGGTCAGACGCCTGCATATGGTGCGTGAAGAGGCGCAACACAGACAAGACGAACATCTCGCCGAGTACAGCAGGTTGTTGATCGAACGCGGTGCTCTGGCTGCTTATCAGAATGTCGAACGGTTAGCTCGGGATGAACTCGCCATGAGTTTTCCTGAGGATGTGGAGCGAATCGAACCTTGAAACTTTGGCGCCACTATACGGTTGTTGGTCTGTTTGTATTCGCTTGTGCGGGTCTTGTGGCGCGCGTGGTGTTTTTGAACGTAACCCAGCGAGAGTTTCTTCAGAGCCAGGGTGATGCCCGGTCGATCCGCTACGAGACATTGCCTGCCTATCGGGGTGTTGTCTACGACCGGTTCGGGGAGCCTCTGGCAGTCAGTACTCCGGTCGTGGCTGTGTGGACGGATCCGAGCTTGACCGAATTCGACGAAGCGACGATCGCGAAGTTGGCACAGTTGCTGGGACTTGATCAGCAGGCGCTTGAGCACCGGCTCAAGACTAATGCGGGACGCGAGTTCATGTATCTGAAGCGCCGCGTGGCCTGGGAGAAAGCGGAACAGCTTCGCGCTGTTGCGATCGAAGGTGTGTTTTTCCAGCCTGAATACCGGCGCTACTACCCGGCGAGCGAAACCGCCGCCCACGTCGTCGGTGTCACGGATGTCGATGACGCGGGTCTCGAGGGTATTGAACTGTCCTTCGATGATGTACTCAAGGGTCAGCATGGTCGGAAGTTGGTATTGAAAGACCGGCGTGGTAACACCGTAAAAGATCTCGAATACCTCTCGGCGCCGCAATTCGGAATTGATCTGACGTTGTCATTGGATCTTCGCCTGCAGTTTTTTGCTTATCGTGAACTCAAAGCTGCTGTGGCCTCGCACAAGGCAGTTTCGGCTTCTCTGGTGATGCTCGATGTGCGTACGGGGGAAGTTCTTGCGTTGGTGAACCTTCCTTCCTACAACCCCAACAAGTTGCCCGACAATCACTACGAGGGTATGCGCAACAGGGCGGTTACGGATACCTATGAACCCGGCTCGACAGTTAAACCGTTCACCATCCTGGCCGCCTTGGAATCTGGTGAGTATCAGCGTACTACGTTGATCGATACCAACCCCGGCTACTTTAGAGTTGGCAACAAGCTCATCGAAGACCCGATTAACTTGGGTGTGATCAGCCTGAACGAGGTGCTGCGGAAATCCAGTCAGGTGGGTATAGCCAAGTTGGCCCTTCAGCTGGAAAAGCGAGCGGTGTACGACGTACTGAACCGTGCGGGGGCGGGCGCATACGTGGGTACCGGGTTGCCGGGCGAATCCGTTGGTAAGTTGTCCGACGTTGGCCTCGAAAAACCGGTGGTGCAGGCAACGTTGGCGTATGGTTACGGGTTGGCGGTCTCACCGCTGCAGTTGGCCCAGGCATACCTGAGCCTGGCCACCTTTGGCATCAGGATGCCCGTATCAGTTTTGAAGCAGAGTGCGGCACCCGCAGGCAGGCGGGTTTTCGAGGCGGATCTTGTGAGCCAGATTTTGAACATGATGGTCGGAGTGACTGAAGATAGCGGCACCGCCCCGAAAGCCCGTGTCACCGGTTACCGGGTTGCGGGAAAAACCGGCACCTCACGTAAAGTTGGTCCCTCTGGCTACGACGACCGGCGCCATGTGGCGTTGTTCGCCGGTATCATACCGGCCTCCGATCCCCGCATCGTGATGGTTGTGGTCGTCAACGAGCCCGCTGGCAAGATTTTCAGCGGTGGCACGGTGGCGGCGCCGATCTTCTCCCGGGTGGCGGCTCGGACGATGCGTTTACTGGGCGTTAAGCCGGATGCTCCGGTTTCGTTGCCGAGGTCGGTGTGAGTATGAGCCTGCGTACTCTGCTTGACGATGCGGCTTTGCCGGATGTGGAGATCTCGGGTTTGACGGAGGATTCCCGTCAGGTGATGGCGGGTGATGGTTTTATTGCGATAAAAGGCGCGCAAGCGGACGGACACGATTTCGCTATTGATGCGGAGCGTCGCGGAGCCTTGGCGGTGCTCGCGCAGCGCAACGATTTACCTGTAGGTATTCCGGTGGTGGTGGTAGCCGAGTTGTCGACCCGGCGCGGCGCGCTCGCAGCAAAACTCCACGATTATCCGAGCAAAAAATTGCGCTGCGTAGGAGTCACTGGTACGAACGGTAAAACATCCATCGCTCACTTTATTGCCGACCTTGCCGGAAAGCTCGGTGAACCGGCCGGGTATATGGGTACCATCGGTTGGGGTGACATCGGTTCGCTCGAACAAGTAAAGCTAACGACCGAAGATGCGGTGACCATACAGAAACGTCTTGCGTTGTTCGTTAAAGAAGGCAAACGTTGGGTTGCCATGGAGGCTAGCTCCCATGCGCTGCACCAGGGTCGCGTCGACGATGTCGCCTTTGCCACTGCTGTGTTCAGCAACTTGTCGCGCGACCACCTCGACTATCACGCAACGTTTGATGACTACGCGCAGGCCAAGACTCGACTGTTCGATTGTGCGTCGTTGAACCTTGCCGTGGTAAACGTTGATGATCCGTTTGGTAGAACGCTTAACGAGCGTTTGCAGAAACGATTGTCAGTTCTCAGCTACGGTAGTGAGGACGCAGATATCAGTTGGAAGAATCTACGGTTCACCAACACAGGTGTTCGCGGAGAGTGGTCAACGCCGTGGGGCACAGCGCCGCTCAACCTACCTCTGGTTGGAGAATTTTTTGTTGCCAACATGGCCGCCGCACTTGGCGTTTTGTGCGCTGCTGGACACGAATTATCTGCTGTTACCGACGCCGCAAAAAGCATAACCGCGGTACCCGGGCGCATGGAGTTTTTTCACGCGCCCGGTCGGCCAGCCGTGGTGGTGGATTTTGCTCACACACCTGACGCCCTGGAGAAGGTGCTGGCAACACTGAAACGCCATACCGAGGGTAAGCTCGTGTGCGTATTTGGCTGTGGCGGCGACAGAGACCGCGGCAAACGCCCACTCATGGCCAGTGCCGTAGAACGTTGTGCGGATGTGCTCTGGTTAACGAGCGACAATCCCCGCAGTGAAGATCCCGAACAAATTATCGCAGACATGCGCAAGGGTTTGTCTGGGGGAGGTCGTGTATTTGAACTTACCGACCGCGCAGAGGCGATTACCAGCGCCGTGGAAAGTGCCGCGCCGGAGGATCTGATCCTGGTCGCGGGAAAGGGACATGAGACTTATCAAGAGATCCAAGGACAGCGGATCCCGTACAGCGATCGTGAGTTGGTTGCACTTTTAACTGGTGGGATGAACTGATGCTCTTGTGGTTAACCGACTACCTGTCGGGTTTCGTCAGCGGCTTTTCGGTATTTCAGTACCTGACGTTTCGTACGATGGTCAGCGTTGTGACTGCGTTGACGATGTCGCTGCTGATCGGTCCCATTGTGATTGCGAAGTTGAGCCACTATCAGATCGGCCAGGTCGTGCGCGACGACGGGCCAGAAAGCCATTTCAGCAAGGCGGGAACACCCACCATGGGTGGCGCGCTGATACTCATTGTGATCGTAATCACGACGCTTTTATGGGGTGATCTCGACAACCGTTATGTCTGGACGGTCTTGGGTGTCACGACCTCCTTCGGCGTTATCGGCTGGTGGGACGATTATCTGAAACTAACCAGGCGCAACAGCCAGGGCCTGCTCTCCCGCTGGAAATTTTTCTGGCAATCGGTAATGGGTCTAGCTGCTGCTAGCTTTCTTTACCTGACCGCTGAGTTGCCCGCCGAGACTGATCTGATTGTGCCGTTCTTCAAAGAAGTAGCGATACCACTGGGGGTCGGTTACATCGCGGTCGCCTACTTCGTGATCGTGTGGACCAGCAATGCGGTGAATTTCACCGATGGGTTGGACGGCCTTGCCATTTTGCCGACTGTCATGGTGGGTGCGGCGCTGGGTTTGATCGCCTATCTGGTCGGGAACGCTGAATTCGCCCCTTACCTGCAGATTCCCTACATTCCGAACGCCGGTGAGCTTGCGGTGTTTTGTGGCGCGATGATCGGTGCGGGCCTTGGCTTTTTGTGGTTCAACACTTATCCGGCTCAGGTGTTCATGGGAGACGTAGGTGCGCTGGCGCTCGGCGCCGCGCTTGGTGCAGTAGCGATCATTGTTCGGCACGAGATCGTGTTGTTCATCATGGGTGGTCTATTCGTCGTCGAAGCAATGTCGGTGATTATACAGGTAGCCTCATACCGGCTTACGGGTCGGCGCGTCTTTCGCATGGCGCCGATACATCACCACTTCGAACTGAAAGGTTGGCCGGAACCAAGAATCATCGTACGGTTTTGGATCGTAACGTTGGTTCTGGTGCTGATTGGTTTGTCGACGTTGAAGCTCAGGTAGAAAGAGCGGTAGAGGGCAGCATCACGTAGATGGCACGCACAGCGATCATAGGAATGGGTGTAACAGGTTATTCGTGCTTGCGGTATCTGGCGCAGGTTGATGAGCTTGTGGTTGTCGACACACGAAGCGAACCCCCCAACGGCGCGCTGGCACAAGCCACTTACCCGGGGGTGGATTATCATTTCGGAACTACCCGCTACGATTTTACCGGCGTTGATCGGGTGATCGTGAGTCCTGGTATCGATCTGGACGATTGTTTACTGAAGGTTGCACGAGCAAAGCACCTCGAGTTTCTGAGCGATATCGATCTGTTCTGCCGGGTGGCTAATGCACCCATATACGCTATTACGGGAACCAACGGCAAAAGCACGGTGACTTCCCTGGTCGGACATATTCTCAAAAAGGCAGGGAGGCGAGTCGGTGTTGGTGGCAACCTCGGAGAGGCGGCGCTCGATTTGCTGGATGATGGAACCGAGCGTTATGTTCTGGAACTCTCGAGTTTCCAACTCGAGAGGATGGCGAGCTATCGGTTCCGGTCGGCCACTGTCTTGAATATCACCGCAGACCATCTCGACCGCCACGGATCCATTAAAAGTTATGTCGCATCCAAGCGGCTTATCTATGCACGCTGTGAGGTTGCGGTTGCTAATCGGGCCGATGTGATGACGTTGCCGGAACACGATGTTGCGCGGCTGGTGACCTTTGGTCTAGATGAGCCTGAGCCGGGATCCTGGGGCGTGGTGTTGCGTGGAACACAAAGGTTTATTGCACGTGGTATCAGCGATTGCGATGGACTATCTACAGGCGCTGAGCTTGTTGTTGCTGTCGATGATTTATCGATCTCCGGACGCCATAACGAACTCAACGTGCTGGCCGCTTTTGCTCTGTTGGACACAGAGGACATCCCGGTGTCTACGCTCGCCGAGGCATCACGGTCTTTTCAAGGATTACCGCATCGGTGCGAGCTGGTTTGCGAGTGTAAAGGCGTTAGTTACGTTAATGATTCCAAAGCAACCAATGTAGGCGCGACGCTGGCGGCACTCGAGGGCCTCGGTGCTTCGAACCGAAAGCAGCTGGTGCTCATCGCGGGTGGCGATGGCAAGGGTGCAGACTTTGCTGTGTTGAAACCGGCAGTCGAACGATTTGTGAAAGCGGTCGTACTACTCGGTAAGGATGCTGCAGCCTTGCAGGGTGCTCTGAGAGACGTTGTAGAAACCGTTCGAGTTGCCGACTTGGCGGAGGCTGTTGCGACGGCGCAGGATATTAGCGATGTCGGAGACCTGGTTCTGCTGTCTCCGGCTTGCGCGAGCCTCGATATGTATCAGAATTTCATGGAGCGTGGTGCACATTTTTCGCGCCTCGTTCGTGAGTTGTCATCCTGATGGTACGGATGATCAGGGTCGACAATGCTCTGGTGGTTGCATGGTTGTCTGTGTTGGCTATTGGTACGGTCATGGTGGCTTCTTCGTCGGTCGCGATGAGCGAAACGTACATCGCCCGGCACGCAGTATTCGTCGTGGTGAGTTTGGTCGCCTTTTTCTTCGTACTCTCAGTGCCGCTCAGCGTGTGGGAGAAGTATCACCGCATTGCCTGGTTGTTGGCTGTTTTGTTGTGTCTGCTCGTTCTGTTACCTGGCGTCGGTAGAGAAGTCAATGGAGCTACGCGCACGATCGGACTGGGAGCGTTCTCGCTGCAGGCATCCGAAGTCGCGAAGTTTCTTCTGCTGGTATACCTAGCTGGCTACCTGGCGCGATTTTCGGACGATATGCGGGACAAACCGATTGTTTTGTTCATCCCGTTGTCGATGATGGGGGTGGTTGCCGTTCTGTTGTTGATGGAGCCGGACTTTGGCTCTGTGGTAGTGCTCGGTGTCACATCTTGTGCGCTGCTGTTTATCGCTGGAGCGCGATTGCGGCACTTTCTCCTCATCGTCATTGTCGCGATGGGGGTGCTTGTTGTGCTGGCCGTATGGCAGCCCTATCGACTCGAGCGAGTGATCACTTTTACGAACCCCTGGCAGTTCGCTTTCGGCAGCGGTTACCAGCTCACTCAGGCGCTCATCGCCTTTGGTCGTGGAGAATTTTTTGGCCTCGGTCTCGGTGAAGGGATTCAGAAGCTGTTCTATCTACCTGAAGCCCACAACGATTTTATCTTTGCGGTTATTGCCGAGGAACTTGGATTGTTTGGGGCAGTTACGGTGGTAGTTCTACTCGCATTCATGGTAGTGCGCATCTTGCGTGTCGCATGCACTGCGATAGGGGAAAGGAGGCTCTTTGCCGGTTACCTGGCATATGGTGTCGGAATTTTGTTGGGCGTTCAATGTTTGATCAACCTTGGAGTCAATACCGGAGTATTGCCGACAAAGGGGCTGACTTTGCCGTTCATAAGTTATGGCGGTAACAGCTTAGTTGTCTGTTGCGCCATGTTAGCTCTCGTTCTGCGCGTGCAGATTGAAGGTGACCATCGTGGCTGAAATAGCTGCATATCAGGTTCCGGAAATGGGTCGTGTCCGCCGCATCCATTTTGTTGGCATTGGGGGTGCTGGGATGTGCGGCATCGCGGAGGTACTGTTTAACCAAGGCTACCAGATAACCGGGTCCGATCTTCAAGCGAGTAGCGTAACCGCTCGTCTTAAGGGGCTGGGTGTGCAGGTGCGTCTTGGTCACGAAGTCAGTCACGTGCGAGATTGCGATGTGGTTGTGATTTCGAGCGCAGTCAGCATGGACAACCCAGAGGTGGTTGCGGCCCACGAAATGCGGATACCGGTCGTGGCCCGCGCGGAGATGCTCGGTGAACTCATGCGTTATCGCCATGGCATCGCAATCGCTGGAACTCATGGAAAGACAACGACAACCAGTTTGATCACGGCAATCTTCCAGGCTGCTGACCTGGATCCAACTTTTGTTGTTGGGGGGCTCCTGAACAGTACTGGCACCAACGCAAAGCTTGGGGCCAGCCGTTACATCATCGCTGAAGCAGATGAAAGCGACGCATCGTTTCTTTACCTGCAGCCCATGAGCGCGGTTATCACCAACATCGACCGGGATCACATGGGAACCTACGACAACAACTTCGACAACCTCAAGCGAACGTTTGTCGAATTTGTACACCGATTGCCTTTTTACGGCTCCATTGTGCTGTGCACGGACGATGAAAACGTGAGAGATGTTCTGCCGTTACTCTCACGACCCATGTTGACCTACGGCTTCGCAGACGATGCGGATTTTCGAGCAGAAGAGCTGAACACCGTTGGTCGAACCTGGCAGTTTGTGGTTAAACGACCCCACGGCTTGCCTGACCTTGAGATCTCTCTTGCCATTCCAGGACGGCACAATGTGCTGAATGCGCTGGCAGCAATAGCGGTCGCGACAGACGAAGGCATAGACGACGAAGCCATTACCGAAGGTTTGCGGCAGTTTTCCGGTGTTGGCCGTCGGTTCGAGATCGTGGAGAACGTACTCATCGGTTCCGGGTCGGTCACGTTGGTTGATGACTACGGTCATCACCCGACGGAGGTAGCATCGGTCATCGAAACGGTTCGCAAGGTTTGGCCTGAGCGCAGATTGGTCATGGTCTACCAGCCGCACCGATATACCCGTACGAGAGACTTATACGATGATTTCGTGAAGGTGCTGTCTGGTGTGGATGTTTTGGTGTTGCTGGAAGTCTATTCGGCGGGCGAGGAACCGTTGCCTGGTGCGGATGGGAAGGCATTGTGTCAAGGCATTCGCCAGCGAGGCACCATAAATCCCACTTTTTCGGAGAACCCGGACGAAGCCCTGGATCTATTGCCGGGTTTGCTCAAGGACGGCGATGTTTTGTTGGTGCAGGGTGCAGGTAACGTCAGTCGGATCTCCCAACATTTGCGGGGTAGGAGTGAGTAAGCTGCTCCTTGTACTAGTGCCGGTGGTGTTGCTTGTTGCAGTCCGTGCGTTATGGATTGCGTTTGATGAACCGATCAGCGCTGTACGCGTTGAAGGTGCATTAACCCTGGGTGAACAACGAGCGATTCGCAACGTGGTAACCGACTCTGTCGAGGCGCCACTCTTAAGTCTCAACCTGGATCAGGTGAAACAACGGATTCGTTCGCTCTCATGGCCGCGCGAAGTTTCGATACGCAG
>SMWK01000296.1 GCA_004356895.1 Gammaproteobacteria bacterium | reverse complement strand
CGACTTACCCCAGACAATGCCTAATCGTGGATGTCCCCACTACTCCGACTGCTCCTTGGTCGACGTGGATGTCCCCACTTGGAAATACCTACTTTGGCCAGGGAGGGCCTTGGTCCTTAGCGGTAACCATGCCCATGCCTTTGTAGGTGAACTTCTGGACTCTTTTTCCTTCGTAAGTTTCGGTGGTGAAGATGTTGCCTTTGGAATCTGTAGCGATGCTGTGTACCGCAAAAAACTGACCGGGTTGTCGCCCGCCACCACCGAAGCTGGTCAGGATCTCGAGGTTTTTCCGGTCCATGATGTAGACCTTCATATTCTTACCGTCGGCGAGGTACATATAACTCTGTTCTGGATCTTTCGAAAAAGCGATATCCCAAGTTGAGCCGTCGCCTAACGTTTCAGGTGCGATGAGAACTTCATTCACGAATGTGCCATCGGTCTTGAATACCTGGATTCGGTCATTCACTCGGTCGCAAACATAGACCAGCCCGTCGTTTGATGGCTCAGCACAATGCACTGGATTCCGAAACTGTTGGGCGCGCGGGTCGTTGGGATTATAGCGACCTAAATTCGTGTCGTCGGGCTTGTTGCCGTACGCACCCCAGTATCGTTTGAACTCACCACTATCCGCATCGAGAACTGCTACACGTTTGTTGGCATAACCGTCTGCCAGATAAGCTTCATTGGCGTGTGCGTCAAACGATATCTTGGCAACCCGGCCGAAATGTTCGGTAGTGTTACTGTCGACAGGCTGATCTGGTTTGCCGACCTGCATAAGGAACTTACCGTCTCGCGTGAACTTGAGCACATGAGCGTCACCGCGGCCATTTCCACCGATCCACAAGTTGTCTTTGTGATCGATAGTCAACCCGTGATTTGAAGACGGCCAATCATACTCGTCGCTCGGACCTCCCCAATGGCCAACAAGGTTACCTGCAGGATCAAATTCGAGGATGTTCGGTGCCGGAATACAACATTCGCTTGTTGGTGGATCAACAGCCGCACCTATCTCTGTGCGCTCGTTGAAAGAGTTTCTTCGATGAATGACAAATACATGGTCTCGCGAATCTACGCCGACCCCGACAGCTGAACCGAGTACCCAATGATTCGGTAACGGCTTCGGCCAAAGTGGATCGACTTCAAACATCGGCGCTTGGACCCCTTGCGCCTCCACGGAGTTCTGCAGGGCGGCCTGTCCGTAACCGAGAGCCACCACGACGCCGGCCAGCACTATACCAACCAAAATATTTCGCTTCTGCATGAATCCCCCATTTTTGTTCGCGCTGTGGTTGCTGCGTGCACCACAATCGAATGCGAGTTTGCCACGCAAACTTGCAAAGCATTCCGTAATGTACCGGCCTACTACCAGCACGAGTTATCAACCAGGCTGAGCGCTAGTATACTCGCTGCAGCATTTTTCATCGCCTTAGGAATTTTGTCTGCCGTGCATCTGTTCGCCTCTGGACCGTTTGTGATGATATTCCTTGCGGTGTTCTGTTGCTCCCAAGCCCGATCGGTTCATGCTCACGAAGTCCCCAACGATGTCAAAATTCAGGCATTCATTAAACCTGCGGGACAGAGCGTCTCACTCCTGGTGCGTGTGCCACTCGAAGCCATGCGGGACATCGAATTCCCCCTCCGCGGTCCGGGGTATCTGAACATCGCCGAAGCCGAACGCGAGCTCCGCGATGCAGCGATGTTGTGGATTGCAGACGACATCAAACTCTACGAAGAAGACACGCTGCTCGAAGATTTGCGGCTGATTGCCGTTCGAGTTTCGTTACCCTCGAACACATCATTCGCAAACTATGACACCGCGCTTGCACACACCATCGGCCCGGCGCTCTCCCCCAGTACCGAGCTCTATTGGCAGCACGCTATGCTCGACGTGCTTTTCGAGTATCCGATCGTGGATGAAATTTCTCCATTCTCAATCGAGCCTGCGTTAGCGCGACTCGGGATCCAAACGACCACCATACTGCATTATCTGACGCCCACCGGAAGCGAAAGCGTATTCCAATACCAAGGTAATCCAGGTTTGGTTCGTCTAGATCCCCGCTGGCATCAAGCGGCTCTCAGCTTCGTGCGCCTCGGTTTTGAACACGTCTTCGCAGGCGTCGACCACTTACTGTTTCTGTGCTGCCTGGTAGTCCCGTTCCGAAGAGTTCGCCCATTGATTGTGCTGATAACGTCCTTCACCGTCGCACACTCAATCACCCTGATCGCGGCTGGCTTAGATTTCACTCCGAGCGCATCATGGTTCCCACCACTAGTCGAAGTATTAATCGCTCTATCCATTGTCTACATGGCATTAGAAAACATCATGGGTGCCAAACTGCATCGACGATGGGTGATTACTTTTGCCTTCGGGCTTGCACACGGGTTCGGTTTTGCATTCCTGCTACGCGAATCATTGCAGTTTGCTGGAACTCACTTCATCACCTCGCTGTTCGCGTTCAACATCGGCATCGAACTCGGCCAACTAATTTTTCTGGCCACAATGTTGCCACTTCTGTGGTTCGTTTTCCGGTATCTCCCAGCTGAGCGAGCAGGGATCATCGTACTCTCAGCCCTGATCGCACATAGCAGTTGGCACTGGTTAACAGCGCGCCTGGCCACCCTCTGCGAATTTCAGTTTCATTTACCAGCATTCAACTTGCTACTACTGGCCAATGCCATGCGCTGGCTCATGTTAGTGATTGTACTGGGTAGCGCGCTGTGGTTGCTCCGCGGTTTCGTAGAACGTTGGTTGACCCGATATGAACCTAGTTAGTTCCTATAGAGAATGGACGAGAACTGGTGCTGAGCTATCATGGTCGGCATTTAAGGAGCGACTATTGGGAGATCAGGCATGCCAACAGGTCCCTTAGCAGGGGTACGGGTCGTCGACTTCACGACGATCTACTCAGGACCAATCGCCACAGCGATCCTCGGTGATCAAGGCGCCGACGTGATTAAAGTCGAATCCGCCGAAGGAGATCTGATGCGGCGTGGTAGACCACGCCGCAACCGGGTTTCGGCGAGCTTTGCCATGATAAATCGTAACAAGCGCTCCATCGTCATCGACGCGCGCACCAAAGAAGGCTGTGGAATTTTGCTCGACCTGATCAAAACCGCAGACGTGCTGGTCGAGAACTTTCGTCCCGGGGTCATGACGCGCCTCGGACTCAGCTACGAAACCGTCAAAACACTCAATCCACGGTTGATCTATGCATCCATCAACGGCGTAGGTAGCGAAGGACCGTATGCAAAACGGCGCGTCTACGATGCGGTCATCCAGGGCGTGTCAGGGATAGCGGCATTACAATCTGATCCTGATAGCGGCCGGCCGCAAATGATCAATACTCTGATCTGCGACAAGATCACCTCACTACACGCTGCCCAGGTCATTTCCTCTGCCCTCTTCGCTCGTGAAAAGACGGGCAAAGGCCAACAGGTCGAAATCACCATGCTGGATGCGAGCCTGTTCTTCATCTGGCCGGACGGTATGAGCAACTTCGGGCTCGTTGGTGATGATGTCGAGCATATGCCGTTTCTCGATCACCGCCGGTTTGTACGGCAGACAAAAGATGGTTACGTTGCCGTCATGCCGGTAAAAGCCGCGGAGTGGGAGGGAACTTTTCACGCGCTGAATTTGGACAATCTCTGGGATGACGAACGCTTCAACACGATGGAGCTACGCATCGCAAATACAGAACTCCTGCAGCAACTACTCGACGAGGCATATGCGAAATTCTCAACCGATGAAATCTGTACTCGACTCGAGGCGGAGGATGTACCTTACTCTCTCATCAACTCCCGTGAACGTGTGTTGGAAGACCCGCAGATTCAGGCGATGGGTGCACTGATTGAATTCGAACATCCTCATGGCGGCGCCATGCGTCAACCGCGACCCACCGGCCAGTTTCATGACACCCCAGCAAGTTTACACCGCGCGTCGCCTGAACTTGGCGAACACACGGCAGAACTCCTCGGCGAACTCGGTCGAACGGCGGAGGAGATTGCCAGTCTGCAGGAAAAGGGTGTGATTGGTCTGGCCTAACACGACAACGGATATTACCGACCCCCTGAACCGCGACCTTCCTACAGGCCTGTCGGATTTGCACCACGGTTTCGCTCCTCCTTACCGCTTAGGATCTCTTCCGTGAGGCATCCGTGACCAGTCAGCTGTTTCGTCCCGAGGCGGTGCGTGCAAAAACGCAAATGTCGTTCGAACCTGCACTTGTCGTCACGCCATTTGGATCCAGTTTCCTCGCGATCGGCGCTTTTGCGCTGGCAGCCCTCATCATCGCGTTCTTGGTACTCGGCGAGTATCGAGCTAGAGAAACTGTCCGCGGAATAATCACGACAACTGAAGCCAACGTCAGAATCCACACACGGGTTACGGGCGTAGTTACAGCGATCCTCATCGCAGAAGGCGAAACGGTCACCAGCCAGCAACCACTGATCCACCTATTTACAGCACGAGTAACGAATGCCGGAGAGTCCACAGAGAGCGAAATTCTTGCTGCGCTCAAACGCGAATCAGCAGGTGTTGAAGAGCAGATTCGGCAAAGCGAGTTGCTTACAGCTGACCAGCAACGAGCACTCGAACAACACATCAAGGTAGCCCACGCGCAGATGGAAAGGATCGATAACCAGCACATCATCGTGCTAGAACAAAAAAATCTCGCTCTCGCAAATTCCGATCGGTTTACTCGTGCGAAGCGTCTCGGCCACGGGCCCATTATCGCGCAGGAAACAGCTCGAGCACGATATCTGAACGTCGAACTTCAGCTGAGTAACCTGTTGAGCGAGCGTCTGCGCGAGCACGACGCACTACGCCAGGCGCAATTGGAACTACGTCAACTTCCGCTCATTGAACGCAGTCGTCGCGCCGAACACGAAGTGACACTCCAACGGCTGAGACAACGTGTATCCGACACCCTGGCAAGACAATCAACCACCATCACAGCGCCGATCGCGGGCCGCGTAAGCGGGCTTAACATCCGAGTGGGCCAAACGCTGACACCTGGTCAACCCGCATTGACGCTGTTGCCCCTGGAGAACCAATACTACGCAGAACTTTACGTTCCCACCTCGGCGATTGGTTTCGTCCAGCCAAACGCTGAAGTCCAGATTCGCTACGACGCGTTTCCCCATCAAAAGTTTGGCATGTATAGCGGTCGAGTAATAGAAATTGCACGCACCGTTTCAAATCCGAGCGAAACGCTAAGCGCTATCGCGCCACGAGTACCGAGCTACCGACTGCGAGTCGCGCTTTCGAGCCAGTCGGTCGAGGCGTATGGCAAGTCACGCCCACTGCGTGCTGGGATGACTCTACAGGCAGATGTATTGCGTGAAGAGCGCCGCATCATCGAATGGATATTCGACCCGTTACTGAGCGCAACAACAAGAATCTGATTACATACGCACTTGGCTTACGCTGGCGCGGCAGTCGTTCTGTCGAACCCGTGTTGCAGAGCGAGGCTGCGGAGTGCGGCTTGGCCTGCTTATGCATGGTCGCCCGACATCACGGTCTGGAGATCGATATCCACCATCTCCGCCAAAGATGCGAAACTTCGCTGAAAGGAATCACGCTCTCGCAATTGATGGATATCGCTCAATCGCTGAATCTGCTCAGCCGACCCTTGCGAGTGGAGATGAGCGAGCTCTACCGTCTCAAACTGCCTTGTATCCTGCACTGGGAGTTGGATCATTTCGTCGTCCTCGAGCGTGTTACCAGAAAGGGTTTACAAATCGTGGATCCTGCGGTTGGGCGACGTCATGTAACACATCGCCTTGCCTCAGAATCTTTTACCGGTATCGCACTCGAACTATCCCCCACGACTCAATTCGAAACAGGCAAAGCCTCCGCGCGCCTGCAACTAATGCCATTTTTTCGTGGTGCTCGCGGACTATACCGCGGTCTGCTGCAGCTACTCCTATTCTCCATTGCTCTCCAGATATTCGCATTGATCACGCCGTTTTACGCTCAGATCGTCGTGGACGACGTGCTGCTCTCGGGCGACCGAGATCTGTTATTGCTGCTCGGTGTGGTATTTGGCTTGCTCGTGCTGGTCGACACTCTGGTTACAGTCGCGCGCGGCTGGGTGGTACTCTACCTCGGCACCCAGCTGCAATATTCATGGTTTCGAGATCTCTTCCGGCACCTGTTACATCTCCCGCTTGCCTACTTCGAGAAACGCCATATTGGGGATATTCAGTCCCGATTCGGCTCGCTACGAGCGGTGCAGGAACTTGTCAGTACACAGGCAGTTGCTGCGCTAATCGACGGCCTCATGGCAACAACCACGCTCGTCGTCATGCTCTTGTACAACGGAAGCCTCACGCTAGTAGTTGCAATTTCACTCCTCCTCTATGCGCTGTTGCGCATGCTTTTCTTGCCTCAACTACGACTGAAATCTAACGAGGCGCTTCTGGCCGAAGCTCAAAAAGAAAGTTATTTCCTTGAATCGATACGCGGCATCCTCAGCATCAAAAGCTTTGCGAGAGAAAGGCAACGCGAATCCGGGTTGGGAATACAGCAAGCCAAAGCTCTGAACGCATCAGCCCAGACACGAAAGATCGATATCTGGCTTAATAGCGGGTATCAGTTGCTATTCGGTTTGCAAAACGTCGCCGTAATCTGGCTCGGCGCCTTAGCTATTCTCGAGGGCACCTTTACTGTCGGAATGCTGCTTGCGTTCCTCGCATACAAAAACCAGTTCACTCAGCGTTCGAGTGCGCTGGTTGACAGGATAGCGGAGTTTCGACTGGCGACGATCCACCTTGACCGCCTTGCCGACGTGGTCCACACAAAGGCGGAGGTCGAGCCGGATCGAGTGACGGCCGATATCAGCGTTCCGCTGCGTGGTGAAATCGAATTGCGCAATGTCTGGTTTCGGTACGCCGATACGGAACCCTACGTGCTGAGTAATGTAAATCTGCACATCAAGAGTGGCGAACACGTAGCTATCACTGCCCCCTCGGGCTTTGGAAAAACTACGCTGATCAAAATCATTATGGGGTTATTGCAACCCTCGCGTGGGGAAGTACTGGTGGACGGCAAACCGCTGCAACACTACGCAATCAACTTGTACCGATCTCAAGTTTGCGCCGTCATGCAGGAAGATCAACTACTCGCCGGTAGTTTGCTCGACAACATCACATTCTTCGATCCTGACGCCGACTACCAACTTGCCATTATGTGTTCACAAATGGCAGCCATAAATGACGAGATTGTCCTCATGCCGATGCAGTACCACACCCTGGTTGGCGACATGGGTGCCGCACTGTCCGGTGGTCAGAAACAGCGCGTTTTACTCGCGCGCGCACTTTACCAGCGCCCTCGCGTGCTGATTCTCGATGAGGCAAGCAGTCACCTGGATGCCGCACTGGAAGCCCGCACCGTAGCAGCCATCCGCACACTGTCCATTACCCGGATCGTCGTCGCCCATCGACGAGAAACCCTGGAACAGGTCGATCGACTCATTAGATTGGATGCAGATCCCGCCTGAGAGTTACAACAACATAGGAATTCACCGTTGCGGGGTCCTGTAAGCCCCGATTACGCGAGCTTGCTATAATCTACCCACCACTACTTGCGCATCTGAAGCGGAGGCGTCCGGTACAAGCGCGGGCGTGTCTGCCGCGGGTCATAGCGTTTATTAAAGGGTTAGCGATGTCTGAACTACCGAAACCGCATGCCGATTGGCGCGCCCTCGCCACCCATGAGCTGCGCGGCAAGTCCCTTGACCGCCTGAACTGGCTGAGCCCCGAAGGTATCGAGATCAAGCCGTTGTATACCCAGGAGGATCTTGAAAACATCGCTCATCTCGATTCCCTTCCCGGTTTCGATCCTTTCGTGCGCGGGCCTCGTGCGAGTATGTATACCAACCGACCCTGGACAATTCGTCAGTACGCGGGCTTCTCGACTGCTGAAGAGTCAAACGCCTTCTACCGCGAGAATCTCGCAGGTGGCCAGAAGGGTTTGTCCGTCGCCTTCGATCTCGCTACCCACCGAGGTTTTGATTCTGATCACCCGCGGGTCGTCGGTGATGTAGGCATGGCCGGGGTCGCCATCGATTCGGTCGAGGACATGAAAATTCTCTTCGACGGTATTCCACTCGATGAGATGTCGGTTTCGATGACCATGAACGGGGCAGTACTCCCAGTTATGGCCGGATACATCGTCGCCGCCGAAGAACAAGGTGTCGCACCGGAAAAGTTATCGGGAACCATTCAGAACGACATTCTCAAAGAGTTCATGGTTCGCAACACGTATATCTACCCACCGAAAAACAGCATGCGGATCGTGGCCGACATCATTGGCTACACGGCCGTTCACATGCCACGCTTCAATTCCATATCTATCTCCGGCTACCACATGCAGGAAGCAGGGGCCAACGCCGTACAGGAAGTTGCGTTCACGCTGGCTGACGGGTTGGAGTACGTACGAGCCGCATTGGCGGCCGGACAGGAAATTGATGCCTTCGCACCTCGGCTTTCGTTCTTCTTCTGCATTGGTATGAACTTCTTCATGGAAATCGCCAAGCTCAGAGCGGCGCGAATTCTCTGGAGCGGGATCATGAGCCAGTTCGAGCCACAAAACACAGCATCGTTGATGCTGCGTACTCATTGCCAGACCTCCGGAGTATCCCTGCAGGAACAGGATCCCTATAACAATGTAGTACGCACGACAATCGAAGCCCTCGCCGCCGTGCTTGGTGGCACTCAAAGCCTGCACACCAATTCCTTCGATGAGGCCATCGCTCTACCCACACCTTTTTCAGCTCGTATCGCGCGCAATACCCAGCTCTTGATCGCCGAGGAGTCGCAGATAACCCGCACCGTGGATCCACTGGGTGGTAGCTACTATGTGGAAAGCCTGACCAATTCTATCGTGGTTGAGGCACGCAAGATCATCGCCGAGGTTGAAGGGCTCGGTGGGATGACGGAGGCGGTCAAACTAGGCATGCCCAAACAACGGATCGAAGAGGCCGCAGCACGCCGTCAGGTCAGGATCGAACGAGGCGAAGACGTGCTTGTGGGCGTAAACAAATACGTCACCGAAGAAGACACACCAGAGTTTGAGGTCCTGGAAGTGGACAACAGCAAAGTTCGTGAAGCACAGCTGAAACGTCTGACCGAAATTCGCGCCAACCGTGATGAAACGAGTACCCAGGCGACGCTGGACGCGCTGACCGATGCTGCCGCCGATGGTTCGGGCAACCTGTTGGCCTTGAGCATCGAAGCGACGCGTTCACGAGCTACCGTAGGCGAAATTTCAGATGCCTTGGAAAAGGCCTGGAGCCGGCACAATGCCATCAGCGTGATGACCCCCGGAGTATATGCCGACGCCTATGAGGACGATCCGGAATTCACCCGCGTCCACGATGAGATAAAGATCTTCACCGAGCTCGAGGGTCGTAAGCCCACGATACTGGTGGTGAAGATGGGTCAAGACGGTCATGATCGTGGTGCCAAGGTGATTGCAAACGCATTCAACGACCTTGGTTTCGGTGTTCACCTGGGACCATTGTTTCAAACACCTGATGAGGTAGTAAGTCAGGCACTTGAACTCGATGTCCACGTAATCGGTATTTCCACTCTGGCCGGTGGTCATAAAACCCTCGTTCCAGAAATGATCGAGCAGTTGAAAGCCAGCGGTACCGAAGATGTGATCGTCGTCTGTGGCGGCGTGATACCTAAACAGGATTATCAGTTTTTGTATGATGCCGGGGTGCAAGCGATCTTCGGTCCGGGATCGAATATCCCCAATGCCGCCAGCGATATTCTGAAGCTGATTCCAGGCAAGAACAGATAACCTAGCTAATCCTAAGAGTCGGAGCTTGAGTATGATCGGTAGACTGAATCATGTAGCCATCGTGGTCCCCGACCTCGAGGCAGCCGCATCACTCTACAGAAATACGTTGGGTGCGACCGTTTCTGAACCCCTACCACTTCCGGACCAGGGGGTGACTACCGTATTTGTGGATCTGCCAAACAGTAAAATCGAATTGCTACATCCACTGGGTGATGACTCTCCCGTAGCTGCATTCCTTGAACGCAACCCCAGAGGAGCCATGCACCATATTTGCTATGAAGTACAGGACATCCACGCAGCCATTGAGCACATGCGAACCGAAGGCGCTACCGTACTAGGGGACGGCAAACCTTCCATCGGCGCTCACAACCTACCCGTGGTGTTTCTCCATCCTAAGGACTTCTGTGGAACGTTGATCGAATTGGAAGAAGTTGCGAGCTAACTTAGTACCCCATCTCATAAATACAATGACGTATCTGTACCGAACTTTTGGTTTAGAGTACGTAGTTAAGTCAATTAAGTTAGTGGGTGTCCAGAACTAGGAAACAGCAGAATCTGGATAACAGGCTAGATCATTCGAATTCGATGATCGGTTGATCCACAACGAGGCTTTCTCCCTCCACCACGAGAACCTTGGCGATCTTCGAGTCCTCTGCGGCACGGAGACTATTTTCCATCTTCATCGCTTCCACAACCCCAAGCTCCTCACCGGCTTTCACCTCGTCGCCTTCGGCAACGTTCAGGCGAATCAGTAGGCCTGGCATCGGCGAAAGCAGGAAGCGTCCCACATCCGGCTTTTCCTTTTTGAGCATATGCCTGGTCAGTTCCGCGGTAGTCGGCGTTACGACCAACAACTCACGTTCTGCACCACGGTGGAACATTCGGTACCCCGGGCCACTGACATCGAGTTGCAGGCATACCTGGTGACCATTGACCTCCGCCTCGATCAACGGCTGACCAAACCGCCAATCGGTTGTAATCCGATACACCGACTCGCCGTGAGTCACTTCGTGCCCGTGTGCAACAGAACACACGGTGACCGGATAGTGTTCCCCCTGTGAAATTACCACCCAATTCTTCCCGATCTTTCGCTCGAAACGGCGAATCTGCCCCGTCATATCGGCACTACGTTCCAGCTGCCGTCGATGGATTACCGCGGCGACGACAATCGGCGTCATGGGGTCGCAATGTTGAACGTCGCCAGGGTGAAAACCATCCGGATATTCATCTGCGATGAAGCTCGTAGAAAGACGTCCTGCGCGGAAACGGGGGTGCATGACCACAGCGTTCAGAAAGCTGATGTTGTGTGTTACGCCTCGGATATAGTAGTGGTCCAGCGCTTCCGCCATCGTGTTGATGGCATCGTCTCGAAGTTCCCCATAGGTGATCAGCTTCGCGATCATCGGGTCGTAATACATCGAAACTTCGCCACCCTCTTCAATGCCGGAATCTACCCGCACGTTTTCACTTTCAACGGGCGCGGAATACCGGACCAGCCGACCGGTTGAAGGCAGGAAATTACGGGAAGGATCCTCCGCGTATACTCGACATTCTATTGCCCAGCCTTTGATGGTTACATCTTCCTGGGTGATCGGCAGTTTCTCTCCTGCCGCTACGCGGATCATCAGCTCCACTAGATCCTGGCCCGTAACAAACTCAGTCACGGGGTGCTCAACTTGCAGACGAGTATTCATTTCGAGAAAGTAGAAATTCCGGTCGGCATCGACAATGAACTCCACAGTACCGGCCGAGGTGTAATTCACCGCCTTAGCAAGTGCCACTGCCTGCTCACCCATCGCTTTACGGGTTTCGTCATCCATAAATGGCGAAGGCGCTTCCTCGATCACTTTCTGATGCCGACGCTGTATCGAGCACTCGCGTTCGCCGAGGTAGACCACGTTTCCGTGTTGATCCGCAATCAGCTGTATTTCTATGTGTCGAGGTTCTTCGATGAACTTCTCGGCAAACATCCGATCGTCACCAAAGCTCGAACGCGCCTCGTTGGCCGCACGGTTGAATCCATCACGGCATTCTTCGTCGTTCCTGACGACACGCATCCCCTTACCGCCACCACCCGCGCTGGCTTTCAGCATGACGGGATAGCCAATCTCACCGGCAATTTTGACGGCATGTTCCTCATCATGGATGATGTCCGGGCAACCCGGAATGGTATTTGTACCCGCGTCCCTGGCGAGCTGCTTGGACTTGATCTTGTCGCCCATGCTGGTAATTGCTTCGATTCCCGGCCCGATGAACACGATTCCCGCTTCGTCGAGTGCTGTGGCAAACTCGGCATTCTCGGACAGAAATCCGTAACCCGGATGTACTGCCTGAGCGCCCGATCCTTTACATGCAGCCAGAATTCGATCGATTCTGAGATAGCTATCGGCAGAAGCAGAGCCACCAATCCAAAACGCTTCGTCAGCCATCCGCACGTGTAATGCCTGCCGGTCAGCATCGGAATAAACAGCCACCGTTTTGATGCCCATCCGCCGGACTGTACGAATCACTCGACAGGCGATCTCACCCCGGTTCGCAATCAAAATTTTGTCGAACATGCTATTCCTAAAGCGGAATGTTGCCGTGCTTGCGCCACGGATTTTCGAGTTTCTTGTCGCGCAACATGGCAAACGCTCGACACACCCGCTCCCTTGTCACCCTCGGCATCACGATATCATCGATGAAGCCGCGGCTCGCCGCTATGAAAGGGTTAGCGAACTTCTCTTTGTACTCATCGGTTCGAGCGGAGATTTTCTGTTCATCTCCCAGGTCTTTCCGAAAGATGATCTCAACCGCTCCCTTGGCACCCATGACCGCTATCTCCGCTGTCGGCCAGGCGAAATTCAAGTCGCCGCGAAGGTGCTTGGAAGCCATTACATCGTATGCGCCACCGTAACCCTTGCGGGTAATCAACGTAACCTTGGGCACCGTGCACTCGGCATAGGCATAGAGTAGCTTGGCCCCCTGTTGAATGATCCCACCATACTCCTGGGAAGTACCCGGCATGAACCCGGTGGTGTCCACGAGCGTGAATATGGGAATGTTGAACGCATCGCAAAAACGCACGAACCGCGCGCCTTTCCTGGAAGAGTTGATGTCGAGGCAACCGGCAAGCACGGCGGGTTGGTTTGCGACAACGCCAACCGTAGAACCCTGCAGACGAATAAAACCGATAACGAGGTTCTGTGCGTAGTCCGGTTGTAATTCAAAGAAGTTTCCTTCGTCGGCAACCTTGACGATGACTTCTTTGATGTCGTATGGCTGAACCGGATCGTCGGGTATAATGGTGTCCAGAGAAGGTTCTTCTCTGAAACCAGGATCATCGCTTGGCCAACGCGGCGGTTTTTCACGATTGTTGGTCGGCAGGAAGTCGAAGAACTTCCGTGTCATCAACAGGGCTTCAACGTCGTTTTCAAAAGCCAGGTCTGCAACGCCCGACTTGGTGCTGTGAACCGTCGCTCCACCGAGTTCTTCCGGCGTGACCGTTTCATGGGTGACCGTCTTAACAACGTCGGGACCCGTGACAAACATATAAGAGCTGTCGCGCACCATGAAGATGAAATCGGTCATGGCCGGGGAGTACACCGCACCCCCGGCGCAAGGACCCATAACGACCGAAATCTGTGGAATTACACCCGACGCCAGCACATTACGCTGGAAGATCTCGGCGTAACCACCCATTGATGCAACCCCTTCCTGAATGCGCGCTCCGCCAGAATCATTCAAGCCGATCACCGGGGCACCCACTTTCATCGCCTGATCCATGATCTTACAGATCTTCTCGGCGTGGGCTTCCGACAACGAACCACCGAACACCGTGAAGTCCTGGCTGTAGACGAACACCAACCGTCCGTTGATTGTTCCGTAACCGGTAACCACCCCATCCCCAGGTATCTTCTGTTCCGCCATGCCGAAATCGGTGCAGCGATGTTCCACAAACATGTCGAGTTCTTCAAAACTGCCATCGTCGAGCAGAATAGCCAGGCGCTCACGCGCGGTGAGCTTTCCCTTCAGATGTTGTTGTTCGATGCGATGTTCACCGCCACCAAGTCTGGCCGCTGCCTGCTTTGTGCGCAGTTGGTCAATGATGTCTTGCACGTAACTCCTCGCCGACCGGTATCTTCAGTCAATTATGGTTATCATTCTTATAGCATTGAATTATAAACGTTTTTCTAACGAAACGTTTGCAATAATCTGGAGACAATTCCGGCTGCAACTCCGAAAACAACCGGCGACAGCCCGCGTGCCCAACACTTCCTTGTTTTAAACGTGCAGTCTCACCGGCAACTCTGAAAAGCCTTTTACAAAAGACGAGCGAACGCGCACCGGCTCACCGACGACCTCCACGGTGTGGAACCGTTGCAGTATCTCCTCCCAAACGATGCGCAGTTGCATCTCCGCAAGACGATTCCCCATGCAACGATGAATGCCAAACCCGAAGGACAGATGACGTCGTGCGTGGGGCCGGTCGATGATGAATTCATTCGCACGGTCGATGACTTCTTCGTCGCGGTTACCCGACACATACCACATGACCACTTTGTCACCCTTCTTGATCAGCTTGCCGCCAAGCTCGATATCTTCCAGCGCACGCCGGCGCATATGCGCCAACGGGGTTTGCCAGCGAATGATTTCCGACACCATGCTGGGAATCAGCGAGGGGTTGTCGCGCAGCTTCTGATATTCGTCAGGATATTCATTAAGTGCGAGAACTCCGCCGCTGATGGAATTCCGGGTGGTGTCGTTCCCACCCACGATGAGCAGAATGAGGTTGCCCAGATACTCCATTGGCTCCATGTTGCGAGTGGACTCACCATGAGCCAGCATGGAAATAAGGTCGTTACCGGGTTCCGCGTTGACCCGTTGATTCCAGAGCTCGGTAAAATACGCGAGACATTCCAGCAGTTCCTCACGGCGCTGTTCCTCGGAATCGATGATGCCCGACTCCTCATCTGCCGTCGCCACATCCGACCAGCGCGTCAGTTTGCGACGATCCTCAAACGGGAAATCGAACAACGTAGCGAGCATCTGGGTCGTCAGCTCGATGGACACGCGGTCCACCCAGTTGAACGTCTCCTCGGTTGGTAACGAATCGAGGATGTCTGCAACTCGTTTGCGGATCGTGCCCTCGAGCTTGACGAGGTTTTGCGGTGCCACGACGGGTGTGACCGTCATGCGCTGCAAATCGTGTTTGGGCGGATCCATGGCAATGAACATCGGGAGTTCGAAATCTTCGTCCTGATCGCCGATTGCGATACCACCTTCCGAGGAAAAAACCTTGTGGTTCTTCTCTACCTGCATGATGTCGTTGTACTTCGTCACAGACCAATAGGGTCCGAATTCACTTTCCGCACAAAAGTGCACAGGATCTTCTTTGCGCAATCGTTCGAAGTATCTCTCGTAAGTGTTGTTCTCGAAGATCTCCCGTCGGGAAACATCGATTTTATCAAGTGGGATGGCGTACGGATCCGGATCCATCGACGTCATTAAATCGCTGTTGGGTTCGCTCATCGTTTACCTCCCTGGTTCGACCCCGGGATACTGGAATCGGGGTGCCGAAGCGGATGGGGTCTTATTACATCTGAAACTCTGGGACACGGACAATCAGCCCTTCCAACTCGTCTCGAACGGGAATCTGACAGGACAGCCGCGAGTTCTCGTGGCGTTCCGGATTCAGATCGAGCATCTCGTCCTCCCGCTCCTCCGGCTGACCGATAATTTCCGTCCAGGCATCGTCCACGACAACGTGACAGGTCGCGCAGGAGCACTCCCCCCCACAGTCCGCATCGATCCCGGGCACCAGGTTGTCGATGGCTGCATTCATCAACGATGCGCCATTTTCAGCATCAACTACATGCTCGGTGCCATCATGTTCAATGAACGTGATTTTTGGCATCAGTTCCTCTCTCAACCCCAGAAAAAAGGAAAGATTGCCCGATTGCCTTGAGAATTGCCAACCCGACCCGCAAGACCCATGTGGCGGGTCATCCGAGCCGCCCAGCTAGCCACCGTTAGGCGAGCACCGATTTACTGGCAAACCGTAGCGGCTCGCGGTCCACGCCCAAAAAACTCGCTGGCACTCGCGTGTCGTAGCTGATCCAGTCGTCCTACAACTCCGCTGCCCGTTGATAAGCCGGCCGTTGGATCATCCGTTCCCAATACGCGGCGATGTTTGGCGTGTGGACCTCTTTGATATCCAGCGAGTTGGCCAGATGGATTGCGTAGGCGATGCAGATGTCGGCGATGGTGAATCTATCGGCACAGAGGTATTCCCGGTCGCTCAACGCTTCTTCCACGCACCGCATTCGCGCGAGGAACCACTTGCGGTAGTCCGCGGCAACCTGGGGATTACGCCGTTCTTCCGGCTCCAGGCGTGTGTAACGCAACACCAATGTCTGGGGAAATGTGAGCGTTGCGTCACTACGGTGCAGCCAATTGAGATAGGCACCGTATTCGGGGTGGTCCGGAGTGAGTCCAAGGGGGGTGGGACCGTAGGTGTCGACAAAATACTGGCTGATACCGGCCGATTCCGTCATGTGAACCTCATCATCGTGCATGCAAGGCACGGTACCGAGCGGATTGATCTCGAGATATTCTCGATGCAGGTAGCGCGGCGGAAATGGCATGGTGATCAGTTCATAGTCCAGCCCCATTTCCTCCAGGGTCCACAAGGGCCGCATGGAGCGTGCGCCATGACAGTGATAGAGCTTAATATTCAATTAGTTACCTCGTTTATCTTATAAATAACATTAAATTCGACTCGTCTCAAAACAGCAGGTTCGCGAGATGTTTGCGATGATGGAGTGCATCCCCGAACTGATACTGACACCACAGTGCCCGACGCAAGAAGAGCTGGGCATCACACTCATACGTGAAGCCGAATGCCCCGTGAAATTGGATGGCCCGATCTCCCGCGTAGGCGAACGCATCGCTTCCGTGTGCCTTGGCCATGCGCAGGGCGGTTTCTGCATGCTCAACATCTCCGATCACGGAGGCGGCGTGATACAGATGTGAGCGTGCACGCTCCAAGCCGATCAGGATATCCACCGTCGGGTGTTTTAATGCCTGGAAACTGCCGATCTGACGTCCGAACTGAGTCCGGGTGTTGAGGTATTCGACGACAACATCGAGCACCCCGGCTGTGCCACCACAGGCCTCGGCAGTGATGAGCAAACACGCGGTGTCGCGGATGGCGGTCAACGCCTGAAGTGCGGCATCTGAAGTAATCAAAGCGGCAACGTCTGCCTCGATGCCATCCAGGTCCAATCTGAAGCTGCGCCGTGTTTCGTCGATCACCACCTCACGGGTTAACGCGCCTTCGGGCAACGCAGCACTTTCCAGCAATACGAGTGCAGGCGCACCTTCGAAATCAACCGAGACAACCAACAGCTCAGCCGAACCCGCGTCGACCGCAAACGTCTTGACGCCGCTCAGAACGAGGTGCTCGCCCCGTTGGATGGCGCTGCAGGCAGGGCGAATCAACGACCAATCGCCATCCCGCTCGATCACCGCCACACTTGCGATTGCACCTTGGGCCAAGCGGGGCAGCCAGAGACCACACTGTTTTTCGTCACCCCCTGCAAGCAGAGCCTGTATGGCCATCTGCGATGACTGAAACGGACAGCTAAAAAGATGTCTGCCCATGGGCTCGGCAATGGTCACCGCTTCCGCGAGCCCAAGCCCACTTCCGCCATGGGCCTCAGGCACAGCCAGCCCCAACCAGCCGAGCGTAACCATCTCCTGCCACAGGTTTTCATCGAATCCTGTTTCGGTAGTGAGCTGTTTGCGAACGTAGGCAATGGGTGACTTGTCACGGAAGAACTCAGTGGCCGTATCGAGCAGCATGGACTGCTCGTCGCTGAAGCTGACCGTCAAAGAGAGTTGTGGTGTGCTCACAACATCACCCTTTTGGCAGGCCAAGCACGCGCTCGCCGACGATATTGGCTTGCACCTGGCTCGTCCCACCACCGATAGTTGCCGAGAACGCGTTAAAATAAGAACGCTGCCACTTCCCACCGTCCACTGCATCGGGATCGCCCACCCACAACGCCGCATTAGCGCCTTGCAGGGAAATGGCAAACTGGCAAAGGCGGCGGCGCAGCTCCGTGCCACGCAGTTTGCCGGATAACGCAATCGATCCGGGCCGTTCAGAACAAAGCGCGGGTATCTGGCTGCGGGATTCGCACAAACGATCGCCTTGCTCTTCGATTAGAAACTTCACCAGTTCCTCGCGTACATGAGGGTCTTCGATTGCGGGCTGCCCATCGCGCATCGCATGGCGCGCAAGCTCCACAACATCCCCTACGCGCACGACAACCATGCTCAAGCCTCCTGCTTGACCACCGGCCGCACCACGTTCAAAGGTGAGCGTGGACATGGCGATCTGCCAACCTTGCCCTTCCGTACCCATGAGGCAACTTGCTGGAATGCGCGCATCTTCAAAGAAGGTCTGGGTGAAACCGTATTCGCCCGTGAGCTTCTGGATCGGCTGCACACGCACACCCGGCACGTCCATGGGGGCAAGAAAATAGCT
>SMWK01000025.1 GCA_004356895.1 Gammaproteobacteria bacterium | reverse complement strand
CTCAATACATTCGTTCGTGGAGATTAACGAGGATCTGACATTGCTGGTTTTCTTCGCCAGCACGCCGCAATGACCAATTGACGGTCAGTGAACTGATCGGTGTCGAGGAATCTACAACTCGTTGAAGAACCGACGAATGGACAGCCAGTAATCCGGTTCCGCGCCGATCGAGTTGTGGGTTGCATCCTCGATCAGCACCCATTGCATAGTGCCACCCCAGGCTTCGGCGAGGTTTTTGGCGTGAGGTCTCGGGATCACTTCGTCATACTCCGCGACCAGAAAGAGTGCTGGAACATCGAGGCTCGGCGCCAGGGCGAGGGAGTCGAATGGGTGTCTCAGCAAGCGGGAAACGGGTAACCACGAAAAGCGACGGCGGGCGACGTTGCGAACGCTGTCGTAGGGAGTAACCAGCACCAGCGCATCGATTCGCCTCTGTGCGGACAGGTAAATGGCCACACCGGAACCGAGGCTGCGTCCGAATGCGATGAGCTTACCATTGTGTACAGTTGTAGACGCCAGTGCGTCGTAAGCGAACAGCGCATCGGCAAAAAGCGCTGACTCGGATGGCGCGCCTTCACTTGCCCCGTAACCTCGGTAGTTCATGAGCACAAAATTGGCATCTATGTTATCGCTGATATCCAGTCCGGTCACACTGACGTCTTCCGCATTCCCACCGAAATAAAAGATCAGCGGTGCGTTCTGCGGGTCTCGCGCGGGAATGACCCACCCGGAAAGCACGGCATCCGGCGCTTGTAAGGAACGCTGCCAGTTCTTCAATTGCGCAACGGCTGAGGAATCGGAGGCGTGAGGAAAAAACAGCATCTGGTCCTGAAGCAGGAAAATCAGCGTACAGATCCCGGCATAACTTAAGGCTACGATGATGAGGAAGTTGACCATGGCCTTCATCGGGTGTCGGCTAGAGATCCTCGGGTAAAGTGATACCGAGTTCCCTGCGTTGGGTCCGCCAGACTTCAATTAGCGCAGCGAAACGCTCCGGGTGACGGGCCGCCAGATCGGTTGTTTCACCGGGGTCGG
This sequence comes from Gammaproteobacteria bacterium, assembly GCA_004356895.1. GTDB lineage: Bacteria > Pseudomonadota > Gammaproteobacteria > Pseudomonadales > Azotimanducaceae > SMWK01. The sequence continues at coordinate 5,457 of SMWK01000025.1, read as the reverse complement.
TCTCCAGATCGTACAGAGCAAAGTTCGCCTCCTGGAAAGGGAGATCGATGCTTGTGAGCTTCCAGCGTCCCTGTTTACCGATGCCGGCAACGTGATTGTTGTTCCCACTCAGAAGCATCGCCCGGGTTGGCGAACACATGGGTGCCGTGTGGAACTGGGTAAAAAGCAGGCCTTCGGTTGCTAATGAGTCGATGTTGGGCGTGTTGATGTTCCCGCCGTAGGAACCCAAATCTGCATAACCTAAATCATCGGCAACGATCAGCAGGATATTGGGGCGATCATCAGCCGCGTACAGCCCCATCGGTGACATTGCGACAAACGTTACGATCGAAAAGAGTTTCATGCTGTGGGCTTTTTTGAAGATTGAGTTACCCTCTTAAGGCGCGGATCAATAAACTTCGAGCATGCAGCGCCCGGTTGGACGGATTCCACGTTTGATCTGTTCTGGTGTCCAATCCTCCGGTGCCACCCCATCCAAAGGCTTACGACGCTCGCAGTAGTCGCCGTCCATATCGTGTCTTGCGAGAAACTTGAACAACCCCAGCTGCATTCCGGCCAGGCCGCATACGTAAATCAATGTTCGCGAATTCGTGAGTAACGGCGCAAATTCGTCCAGTTTGTCTTCCAACAAACTGTCGACGTATCGCCCCGGGCGTCCGTCGGGCAGTGGCTCACGACTGATCGCCGTGTGGTAGTAAAAATTATCGTGTTGTGCCGCTGACGCTTCGAAATATTCGTGGTAAAGCAGGTCCGAAGTGTAGGGTGTGCCCATCACCAGATGGATGCGACTCTTGCAAGGTCCACCCGGTGCGTTTAACAGCTCCTCCAACATGCCACGATAGGGGGCGATACCTGTACCGGTGGCGAGGAACAGATAATCGTGATCATCGGGTTCAACGGGTAGTAGAAAACGTTTGCTGTTTGGACCGCTCAAACTTACTTCGTCACCGGCGTTGAGATCGCACAGATAGTTACTGCAGACACCGAGAAAGAGTCGATGGTCGTGACTGTCGTCACCCGGACGTTGTGGTCTGTGTTCATCCATCAGACGTTTTGGTGTCGTCGACAGCACGTTGCCTGCGCCATCTTCTCCCCACGTGGGGCACGCGAGTGAGTAAAGGCGCACTTTGTGCGGCTTGCCATTTTCGTCCTTACCCGGTGTGATAACGCCGAATGATTGACCCGCATGAAACGTACCGGCAAGAGGCGTGTCGGTGACATCGATGGTGAGATGTTTAACGAAACTCGCAGACTTACCGTTCATGCAGAGTTCGTTGGAGACTACCCGGCCTGTCACCGGCCGGGCAGGCTTGACGAGGTTCATCCGAATTTCGGGAAGGACAGGGTTGGACGTGCCTGTGGTCATCGCTCTACTTTATCACCGCACTAATGCGGCTGTCGTGAGCGCCTGATCTGCTCGTTTGTGTTGATCAACACCATCGGGATTGAAGGTGAAGATCAAAACCAGGGGGATCAGTGGGAGTAATCCGGCGACAAGGTACGATTCGGCGAAAGTCAGCTCGTATCCCGCAAGTGGCAGTAGGCGATTGAGCTGCGCGCCGAACGCATAACCAAGATTGTTCATCGCCATGTACAAGGTGAACTGTGTTGCCGCCGCCGCGGTCCACGACACCTTCATGTAGAAAGAAAACATACATACGGTGGTGAAAGCCAGAGAGCCTTTGAATGCAGGAAGTAACAGTACATGCGGATAACCGGGTTGGTCCCAGTAACTGGACGTAAGGCCGAACGTGAGCAACGTTGTCATCATCAGTACGATCCCGATAACGGCGATGAGGCGGTGGCCGTAGCGATCGCAAAGAAAGCCGCCGAGCAACGCACCCACGACGTCTCCGAGCAACCCCAACGTTCCCTGGTTCTGGGAAAATCGTTCTGCCGTCCAGCCAAGCTTCTGAACGAAAAATTCCACCGTAACAGGTTCGTAGAGTCCTTCGGCAATCACCATCGTTCCAGCAACCGCAACGAGTACGAGTGTTGTTCTATGGGAAAGTGCGCGCTTGAGTTCGCGCAGAGTAATAAAGAAGCCGAAAGGTCGAACCGTTATGACTGCCTGTGCCTGGCCCTCGCTCCAGGGCAATAGTCGTTCCCCGGATCGTTCGCGCCAGGCGATGACCAGCAAGAACACTGCGAGCAGCAGACCTACCTGGATCAGCACAGCTGTGGATAAATCGAAGCGAGCGATAATGGTTGCCATACCGGCCCCACCCACCGCGATTCCGAGTAACTTGGAGGTCCACATGAATCCGTTGACCCGACCCCGCTCCTGATCCTCCAGCAGATCGACTGCCAGCGCATCGGTCGCGACGTCCTGAAGAGATGCGAAACAGTTATGAATGAAAAATACCCAGGCGAGGTAATTCAATGTCGCCGTGCTCTCGAATGCCCCGTTCGTCAGAGCGCCTAGCAATGTCAAAGCCATACAGAACTGCGCGAATGCGATCCACGGCCTTCTGAGACCCAGGGCTGGGGCTCGCAACGAATCGATCATTGGCGCCCAGAAGAACTTGAAGGTCCATGGCAGGATTGCCAGGGATACGACGGTTGCGGTCTCGGCCCTCGAATGACCCGCCTGGCTGAGTATCGCGAGCAGTGCGATGGTCGCGAACCCCCAGGGGAAGCCCTGGCAGAAGTACAACAGGCACAACAGCGTTGTGCGTTTCGTTCTGTTTTCAGAGAGGGCGTTAGGCAAATTCTTCTGATTATTGTTCGATAGCAAAGCGTAGTTGTATCACGGTAACGCAGGCCGATCGAGCTTCGCAGGTTCCAGTTAGGTCAAAACCGCGCGTTCGAACCAATGGTCGAACCAGTATGGTAAAATCTGCCGCGGTTGGTTGAGGCGTGTGCCCAACCTCGGTTTGGCGACTGAGTATCTTCAGCTGGCCTCTCGCATGTATGGAGCTTTCCGGAGCGATTACTTCTTGATACTGGATTTCATCCGCTTTGAACGTGGAGTTGGATTTTTGTGTGAAATTGGCAACGAATGCGTATGAGTAAAGTGGCGAGTCATCGGTGGGTCTGCGGTGGGGTGTGTGGAACGTTGCTCGGTCTGATGGTTTCCGTTCATGCATCCGACCCAACGCCGCCGTCGACGCCTCCAGTTGCACAAGCCTACCCGTTGGGTGACGCACCGACGATCGATGGCAATGTCATCGACGATCCAGCTTGGCGACATGCTGCGGCGATCACCGGGTTCTGGCAGATCCGACCCGACGATGGACGACCTGCAACACAACGTACAGAGGTTTTCGTCGGTTTCACCGAGGAAGCGCTGTACATTGGAGTCGTTTGTTATGACGATAATCCTGAAGGCATTATCGTCTCCGACAGCCGCCGCGATGCTTCGCTCAGAGACAGTGACAGCTTCCAGGTGTTGCTCGACACGTTCCGGGATCGGCAGAACGGGGTTGTCTTCGGCACCAACCCGGCAGGCATCGAATACGATGGTCAGATCACCAGAGAATCGAGCGGACGGTTCGGCTCCGGTGGCGGGGGATTCAACCTCAACTGGGATACCACGTGGGTTGTGAAGGCCAAGATTTCCGATATCGGCTGGAGCGCCGAGATGGAGATTCCGTTCAAAGCGTTACGTTACGACGATGATGACGTGCAAATCTGGGGGATCAACTTCCAACGCAACATTCGCCGCAACAACGAAGTCGTGTTCTGGTCGCCACTGCCACGACAGCACTCGCTGTCGCGTGTCTCCCAAGCAGGATCGATTGAAGGCATTCGAGTGCCGCCGCAGAGAAACCTCAAGTTAACGCCATACGGCTTAGGCAAGGTGACTCACGGCGGCGAGTCGACGAGTGGCACTCACACCGATGAGGAGTTCGGCTTCGACATCAAATATTCGTTGACGCCCAGCCTCACGCTCGATGCGACTTATAACACCGATTTTGCGCAAGTAGAGGTAGACGAACTGCAGGTGAACCTGGATCGCTTCAGCCTCTTCTTTCCGGAGAAGCGTCCATTCTTTCTGGAGAACGCGGGTCAGTTTTCCGTTGGTTCACGCCGTGAGATGCAGATTTTTTTCAGCCGCCGGATCGGCGTAGGTGAAAACGGGGAGCAGCTGCCTATCGACGGAGGTTTGCGCCTGTCTGGAAAAATCGGCTCGAGCACCAACATAGGTCTTCTCCAGATGCGTACCGAAGCGCTCGAAGGTAGTACGCCACAAAACGACTTTAGTGTAGTACGAGTCAACCAGGAGCTTCGAAACCGTTCGTCTATTGGGATGATCTTCGTTAACCGGGACGGTGACGGCAGTGTGAACGGCGACGAAGGTGATGACTACAATCGGGCGTATGCCATCGATGGGCGCTGGGGCATCGGTGAGGAAACGACCGTATCGGGGTATTTCGCCAAAACAGATTCGCCGCGCCTGTCTGGCAAAGACCATGCATTGAAGATCGATGCCAGTTACAGCTCCGAAGAGTGGTCGAATAACCTCTCTTATTCGGAAGTAGGTGATGAGTTCAATCCGGAGGTCGGTTTTTTATCCCGCAGTGGCTATCGCAAAGGCAGCTTTGGGGTATTTCGGCGAATTCGACCCGATGATCTCTGGGGTCTTCACGAATTGCGACCGCACGTCAACTACCGCGGTTTCTGGGACTTCGACGGATACTACGAAACCGGCTTCCTGCATGTCGACAATCACTGGGAGTGGCAGAACGGCTGGGAGCTTCACACGGGAATGAACTTCACTCACGAGGGGGTGAAAGACCCCTTTGATATTGTCGATGGGGTCACGGTTCAAGCGGATAAATACGACAACGAAGAAGTGCAGTTGGTTTTGTCGAGTGACCGGAGTGCTCCGTTGAGTTTCAGGGTTCGTACGACTGTTGGTGGTTTTTTTGGTGGCGATCGAGTTTCGATTTCACCAACTTTGAGGTACCGCGTTGGCGAAACGTTCAGTTCAGAACTTTCCTGGGACTATAACGACATCGATCTTCCTGGGGGTGACTTCAGGATCAATCTTGCTCGGCTGCGGGTCTCTTATTCGTTCACGCCAAAGATTCTGCTGCAGGCGCTTGTTCAGTTCAACGAGCACGACAATCTGATTGCGACCAATTTCCGATTCTCCTGGCTGCAGTCGGCGAACGCGGGGCTGTATCTGGTTTACAACGAGATTGACGATAGCAGCACAGGTGCACCGAGTAGGCCGAGACGGGAGTTCATTCTCAAATACAGCCGGATCATCGATTTGTTGTAACATGGTTGTACAATTAACCCGGATTATTCAATCGGGGAGAAAACCATGTCTGCATTCGAAACCGCTACAGACTTTTTTCACGCATGCGAAACCCTCAAGGGTTGGGAAGGGTGTAAACAATATGTTGCGCCCGGTGCAGGGTTTTCAGCGCAGTGTGAACCTCTCGTAGAGATCGACACTGTGGAGGGATACTCGAATTGGATGGCGGGACTGGGGAATAATGCTCT
>SMWK01000024.1 GCA_004356895.1 Gammaproteobacteria bacterium | reverse complement strand
GGCGGCAGTGGCGCCCCAGGCAAAGTCTATCTCAAAGATGGCAGTAAAGAAGGCATCGCCTTAAAAGGCAAGGGAAGAGACCTCATCCCAGCTAACACGATACTTGTAATGGAAACTCCCGGTGGTGGCGGAATCGGCGACGTTCGCAACCGCGACCCTGATAAGATACGCGAAGACGTAGTTGCCGGACTGGTCACCCCGGCGGCTGCGAAAAGCGTTTACGGTCAGGTAAGCGAAGATCCCTAGTGTTATTGTGAGACTGGACGCTGGAGGTTTCTGCTGCAAACATTACCCCAGCTACCTCCGCCTCTTAGATTTAGTTAAGGCCGACAAAATGTGCTTGGACATAGAGTTCAACGAAACAACTGCATCCACCGCCCCGAGGTGCACAGCGTGTCCCGGCATACCCCACACCACGCTCGATGCTTCATCCTGGGCATAGGTCGAGGCACCCGCTTCGTGCATGGCCATCAAGCCATCGCCACCGTCTCGGCCCATGCCCGTCAACACCACGCCGACGGCTTTTTCGCCAACGGCTCTGACAACGGAACGAAATAATACATCGACCGAGGGCTTCTGATAGTGTTCGGGTGCTGCATCGGATAAGCGGCAAAACAGTCGACCGTTTTTGTTAGCCACTTCCAGATGTTTGTCACCCGGGGCCACGTATGCTCGACCGGGCCCGATGGGCGCACCGTCTTCAGCTTCGGCCACCTTGAGTGCAGAACACCCATCCAATCGTTCGGCAAAGGGCTTCGAGAACTTCGGTGGGATATGTTGGGTGATGACGATGCCGGGCATGGATTCAGGCCATCGGCTCAACACCAACTTGATCGCTTCTGTGCCACCTGTGGAGCCCCCGATGGCAATGAGCGACTTTTGAGCGTTGATAACGGCAGGCAGTCGCTCAGCCGGTTTTGCGACCTCGGCTGAGGCTCTGGTCCTCCCTGAAACATCAATTCTGGCAGCGATAGTGACTTTTTCGTTTAGCTCGCGGGCAAAACTTTCCAGACTTCCATTGAGTGCCAGTGGCTTGGCGATGAAGTCCACGGCGCCTATCGCCATTGCATCCAAGGTGATAGTTGCCCCCTTGGTAGTCAGGCTGGACACCATGACCACGGGCATGGGCCGTAGCCGCATCAGGTTACGCAGGAAGCTCAAGCCGTCCATCTTCGGCATCTCAACATCCAGCGTGAGCACGTCCGGACGCAGTTCCTTGATCATGGTACGGGCTTCCATTGGATCGTTTGCCGCGCCAACCACAGTGATATTGGGATGACCATCGAGGGTTGCGGATAGCAGGTTCCGCATCACTTCCGAATCATCGACGATCAACGTTCGAATTTGTTTTTGATTACTTTGTGCCGTGTTTTCCATGAGAGACCTCAAAATAGTTCCACATCGCCGCTGATCGGCTTGTTGGTGAGAGTGTGTTCGTATTCGGTATCGCGTTGGGCGACTGTCTTACTATGTAGAGCCCGCAATTTCTTGACTCTTACGCGGCCGCTGAGGGGAGAAAAAAGTACTTTGCGCGAGAACACGCTACCTAAATCCTCGGCAAGGATGTTGAAACCTTCCGTTGCGAGATATTTTCTGATGAAGGACACGTTGCGTTTCCCGACGTCAGCCATGCCTTGGATCATTCGGCCGCCACCGAATACTTTGAACTCCAGGTGTTTACGCATTCCGCCTGCATTGAGGATGTCGTTGATCAAATGTTCCATGGCATAGTTGCCGTAGCGATTGGCACCAGCAGCGGTTGTGGTGCTCCAAGCGCCTTCGCCTTCTCCTGCGGGTAACATGAAGTGATTCAAGCCACCAACACCAGCAATCGGGTCACGCACGCAGGCCGAAACGCAGGAACCGAGAACGGTGCTGATTAGTTCTTCCTCCGTCGTCAGGTAATACTCCCCGGGTTGTACGCGCGCCACGACACATTCATCTATCGCATCCCAGTATCGCTTGATGTGAGCGAATTCCGGAGCCACCTGGGGAAGGCGTTTTGTAGAACAAGCTATCATTTGTTCACGTCAAGTCCGTTTATAAATGGTCTGGCCAATGAGATCGTAAAATTCACTCATCTGATGCAAGGTTTCAGAATGACCGATGAAGAGATGGTCTTCGGGTTGTTGCAACGTTGCGAACCGCTCGAAAAGTTTACGCTGGGTATCTTTGTCGAAGTAGATAATGACGTTGCGACAGAAGATCATGTTGAAGCGCTTACTCATCGGCCAGTCACCCATGAGGTTGTGATGCCGAAAATAGATCATTTTGCGTATCGTGGCGTCGATGATGATCTCATCGTTGTCGCGTCCTTGGGTAAACCAGCGATCCGCCCATCCGTTGGGTATCCGTTCGATCTGTTCGTCTCGATAAACACCGGATTTCGCCTTGCTTAACGTGCTGGAATCCAGATCGGTAGCGAGAATTTTGACATCCCAACTACTTAGGTCCGGAAGGCACTCTTGCAGCAGGATTGCCAAAGAATAGGGCTCTTCACCGCTGGAGCAGCCTGCTGACCAGATGCGCAATTTGCGTTCGCGGTTCGAATGCACCTGTTCGGGGATCAGCGTATGTTGCATGTATTCAAAATGGTGCGGCTCGCGAAAGAAATAGGTGAGGTTGGTCGTCATAGCATTTGCGAAGTCTTCGATCTCGGCTGTGTCACCGCTTTCGAGTAGCTTGCAGTATTCCGTAAAAGTCTTGAGACCAAGCAGGTCGAGACGTTTCGCCAGCCGCCGATAGATCATTTCGCGCTTACACTCGGATAGGTGAATGCCGGTGAGTTTCTGTACTAACTCACGTAGCGTATCGAACTCGTGGCTGGACAGTGCGAATTGGCGCGAGTCGGTGATCGATGTGAGGGATTGGGACGCTTGAGGAGCCTTAGAAAACATCGATGTCGCCCGCTGGGCTATGTTTTCCAGAAATGCCAAACCGGCGCTGATCGGTTTCCATGGCAGCGCATTCGCCTATCGTATCCAGGAGTTGTTGCCACGCAGAGAGCGAACTCCGGCTCGCGCGATCCTGCAACAACCGCTGCAACATACCTACGCTCTTGCGGATGTGATCCAATCGCTGATTCAATCGATCGTGAAACTGCAATTCGCGCATGATAGGTTGCTGTTTCTCGAGAATATTTGACATTAAGGATCTCGTCTCTTTAGACAGCGATGCCTCATTGAAAGACGCTGCCAGATCTTTCTGTTCTTCGGCAACGCTCGAGAAGAGCGAAACCATTTCGATCGCGTGCGACTCCCACTCGTCGATGCAACAGCTTAGTTGTGCTTTCAGCTGATCGAGCAATGCGACTGTCTCATTGCTTATGTTGGTTTCTGGTTGGCGTTGCATGTTGTAAGGGCTATTCGTTCGAGGCTGGCGGGCAAAACGACAATTGATCCGTTAATCCAAGATTCGCTGCAGCTTGGGTAAGCACTTCTGACGGATCCTTCCACTCGACCCGTTGCCCGAAGTTTTCTGCTTGCAGCTGAAAGGTTAGCAACAACTGGATACCCGCTGTGTCCACTTTCTGGACTGCAGACGAGCCAATTACAATGACATCTTCGGCAGGTATCTCGTCTAACATGGCCTTCAACTCCACGACTTCATTGATGGACAGCGAAGGGCCTAGTTGCAGCCCGCCGGATGTCGAGGCGTTTTCACTTGTTGGGCTGGCAGCTTCAACCCGGGAGACCGCTTCTTCCACCTCGCTAGAGGAGGCATTTTCCAGCGTTGCCTGTTCCTTTGAGTCAGGCTCCGGCGTGGGTTCGGTGTCTGCCACGGGTTCAACCTCCTTGACGACTTCTTTCCGCTCACTTGGCTCGTTCACCTCATTACTCACTTCTTTTGTCGATTCAGTTTGACTCGCTCGTGCAGTCGCACCATGGGCGCGGCGCTTGCGTGCGGCACCCTTAGCGCGAGTCTTTTTGGCCGGTTTCTTTTTAATCGGTGCCTTACTTGCCGCTGCTTTACTGTCGATAGCCTTTCCGGTTGTTGTTTTGCGTGCAGTTGTATTCGGAGCACGTCGAGTTGTCGTCTTCGCAGCTATTGTTCGGGTCACAGTGTTTTTCTCCGCTTGATCTCTACGGAAAGAGATTCCGTTTACCACCAATTTGTCGGGTAATGATCTCTTCAAGTTGGTCATAGAAAAGCTATTCGCTATCACCCCTACCCATGAGTTCGTCCAGGTCCAGCAGAATCACCATCTTGTCCTCCATTGTTACGAGTCCAGAGACGAAGTTGCTGTCGATACCGCCACAGCTTTCAGGTGGTGGATTGATCGAATCGGCTGCTACGTGATACACGTCGGATACTGCATCGACAACGATTCCCACCGTCTGCTCTCGGGAACCTTGGATCTTCAAAACGATGACAACCGTTAACGGACCGAACTCGATACCTTCGAGGCCAAAACGTTTACGCAGATCGATAATGGGCACGACGGTGCCTCGTAAATTGATCACGCCGAGCACATGTTGATCGGTGTTGGGTACCTTGGTGACGGAAGTCCATCCTTTAATTTCCTGTACTCTGAGGATGTTGACGCCATACTCCTCACCGGCGAGAAAAAACGTCAAATACTGGTTCGTCGCCTCATCCACGGACCTTGCGGCGTGATCTTGGCTGCTCGCGTGCAGGTCTTGTTCGACGGCTTGTTGGACATTCATGATGTACCTCCTACTATGGCTTCTGTAAGTTGGGGCGACCGGACACTGGTGTAGGCGGAAGCGTCCATGAATCGTTGGATCAGTCCCGGAATGTCGATGATCAGGGCTACGGTTCCATCGCCAAGTATTGTTGCGCCGGAAATGCCCGGCACGACTTCAAAGTTGGTTTCCAGACTTTTGATGACTACTTGTTGCTGATTGAGCAACTCATCAACCATCACACCTGCCTGCTGCCCGTTGGCTTCCACGATCACCAATAGCGCGCCGGTGAGTTCGCTCGTGTCCGAATCGACATCGAATGATTCGTAGAGCCTGATGATCGGGATGTACTCGGACCGTACCCGGTAAACCTCACTTCTTCCTGCGATCGTATTCAGGCGCTCAGCGTTGATCTGAACGGTCTCGATGATCGATAGTAAAGAAATTACATAGGTTTCTCTGCCGACGCGAACCAACTGCCCATCCACGATAGCCATTGTCAACGGGAGCCGAATGGTAAATGTACTCCCCACACCAGGTTCTGATTGCACGCTTACGTTGCCACCAAGATCCAGAACGTTACGCCTTACGACGTCCATGCCGACTCCACGGCCGGAAACGTCGCTCAGCTGCTCAGCTGTGGAAAAACCGGGCTGAAAGATCAAGTTGTTGATGCGTTCTTGCGTCAACTCTTCGTCGGGTCCCACCAACCCCTTCTCACGCGCCTTTGCGAGTACCCGTTCGGGATTGATGCCTGCACCATCATCAACGACCTCAACGAAGATGCTACCACCCTGGTGGTAGGCGTTGAGCGTGAGAGTGCCGGTCTCGGGTTTACCCGCAGCTATGCGTTCCTCTGGAGTTTCGATGCCGTGGTCGAGGCTGTTTCGTACGAGATGGACCAATGGGTCATTAATCTTCTCGAGCACTGTCTTATCGAGTTCGGTACTTTCGCCGTTTATTACGAGCGCGACCTTCTTGCCCAACTTGCCGCTCAGATCACGTACCAGTCTAGGCAAGCGACTGAAAGAAAAACTGATTGGCAGCATGCGGATCTGCATCGCATTTTCCTGAAGCTCGCGGGTGCTGCGGCTCAGCTCGGCAAGACCATCGCGCAACTCGCCGAGTTGCGACATGTCGAAGTCCTCGTTGAACCGGTTCAACATGGATTGTGTGATTACCAGTTCGCCGACCAGGTTGAGCAGTGCATCAACCTTCTCGGTGCTGACTCTTATCGATCCTGAATCGGGCGTGTTTGTCGCTACGGTTTTGCCTGGCTTTGGGGCTGCATCTTGGTTGGGTGCCGGTGCGGAAGGAGCGATTGCTACCGCGGATTCGACCGGTGGGGGAGTTTCATCACTTTGCCCCAGGCTTTCGATTTCGATATCGCAGCTCTCGCTTACCCATTCAAATATGTCCAGGATCTGCTGTTTCGAGGCGTTGCCATGAATCTCGAGTATCCAGGCGAGGTGGCATGTCTCCGGATCCAGCGCGTC
>SMWK01000295.1 GCA_004356895.1 Gammaproteobacteria bacterium | reverse complement strand
TGTGGAACCACAATGGCCGCGAGTATTGCCAGGATGATAACTACAATCAGCAGTTCTACGAGGGTAAAACCCTTCTCAAGAGTGCGTCGTATTGTGTTTGGTCTCATTTTTTGCAAGTCCATTGCTACGTTGCTTTAACAGCCTTGTTGGCTACTTTAACCATGTACCCCCGCAATTGAGTGACACAGCACACATTTATGGTAGGTTGCTGATTGAAACTTGATCGTGAACGCAAAAGTTGCTCTAAACTGACTGCGACAGCTTGAAAATTGGCAAAATCAGCGAACTCACGATGAGACCTACCACGCCTCCCATGAAAACCAACATAATGGGTTCGATGGCGCGTGCGAATGTCGCCAGACGTTTGTGCAGTTCGCGTTCGTAGTACTCACTGATGCGACCAAGCACCTTTGGCAGGTTGCCGCTCTCTTCACCCGTGCTGATCATCTGTTTGACCGTCGCCGGGATGAAATCGGTTTCGTTGAAGCCGATGGCAAAACCGGCTCCCTCGCTTACGTTCTGCTCTACGCGGTCGAGGAACACCTGGAAGGACTTGTTACTTACTACCTCGCGGCAGGAGACAAGAGTGTCCGGCACTGAGACACCGTTTGCCATCGAAAGACCCATTACACGCAATGATTGAATCAGATATACCTGGATGAAAATGTCCTTGAGCACAGGCGTGCGCATCTTGACTTTGTCGATGAACGCAATCCCAGTTTCGGTTCTAAGCCACCAGACGAGTATTGCGACGACGGATACCAATCCGACAAGCAATGCTAACCAATGATCCAGCAATACTCTGCTGACACCCATCAGAAAAACTGTAGTCCCTGGGAGCTCGTCCTGAATACCTTCAAACAGATCGGCGAACTTCGGAAACACGGCGACGAGGACAAAAATCACCACGGCAACAGAAAACACCAGGAGGAAACCCGGGTAAGACAATGCGCCAGCTACCGTACGGCGTAATTCGTCACGTTTTTCTTCCATCCTCACCAATTCATCCAGTATGCGGTCCATGAACCCACCCGTTTCTGCTGCCGCTACCAGGTTGACGTATGTCGTGGAGAAGAGCCCCGGGTGTTTCGACAGTGCGTGAGAGAAGGAGCTGCCTCCGGTCACGCTGTCGATGAGATCGTCCACTAGTTCAGCCATCGCGGGATTGGTGATCTGTTTGCGTATAGATTGTAGGGCAGTGAGAAGTGCGGTACCGGTTTCGAGGAGCAGGGAAAGTTGCTCAGTAAAGAACATGCGGTCCTTGCTGGTCGGTTTTCCGACCAGGAAAGCGTTTAGTTGCGTCCAGAGGGAAGGTTTGGGCTCTGCAGCGGAACTTTCCGCCTGGATTGCAAGTTCGATCGGCATAACGGCCTCAGCTGGTTAACACTCTTGAGATCTCTTCGATGGTGGTTTTGCCCTGGCGTACGTGGTCGAGACCATCATCGAACATAGAGCGAAATTTCCGCTCTCGTAGATATCGGGTCAAATCATCGCGCGCAGGGTTGGTGGTGATCAATCGCTGCAGCTTTTCGTCAGCGTCCAAGATTTCGTGTACACCGAATCGCCCTTTGTAACCAGAGTCGTAACATTCTTGACATCCCCGACCTCTGGTAAGTTGTACCCGACCTTCATCCTGCCATCCGTATCGTTCGACGATTTCCGGAGACGCGGTGAACGTCGTCTTACAGGCAGTACAGGTAGCGCGCACCAGGCGCTGGGCGAGCACCCCGATGAGGCCGGAGGAAAGCAGATAGGGTTCTACACCCATGTCGATGATGCGACTAACTGCACCAATGGCATGATTCGTGTGCAGCGTGGACAACACCAGGTGTCCCGTCAAGGCAGCCTGCACGGCGATCTGAGCGGTCTCGCGGTCGCGGATCTCGCCGACCATAACGATATCCGGGTCCTGCCTGAGCGTGTGCTTGAGAATTTTGGAGAAAGAAAGCCCGATATTGTCCCGCACCTCGTTCTGGTTGATGATATCGAGCTGATACTCCACCGGGTCTTCGATGGTGACGATGTTTTTTTCAATGCTGTTGAGATAATTCAGTGCGGCATAAAGTGTTGTGGTCTTGCCACTGCCGGTAGGACCTGTGACCAGAATCAGTCCGTGACTGTGTTCCAGGAGTGATCTGTAACTACTGAGATTACCCTCGCTCATACCAAGTTTCTCTACATCAAGCAGTGCCTGGTTCTTGTCCAGAACGCGTAACACCACTTTCTCGCCATACAGTCCGGGCATTGAACTGAAACGAAGATCCACGGCCCGCCCCTGGGTATGAACCTGGATGCGCCCATCCTGAGGCAACCTGCGTTCGGCGATGTCGAGGTTGGCCATGACCTTGAGGCGCGATACGACAGCCGGTATCACATCGGGTCGCAGTGTCGTTACCTCATAAAGAACGCCATCCACGCGAAAGCGCACACGTGCCTTATTACGTGCCGGTTCGATATGGATGTCGCTTGCACCGTCGCGAACAGCTCGCTGAACGAGTGCGTTCACCATGTTGATGACCGGACTACCCTCTGCCATTTCATCGATTGCGGCATAGTCGTCGGAAGCCAGATTCTCGATGACTTCGAAATCGTCGTCGACATCACCGATGAATTCTATTGAATAGGTCGTTTCACCATAGGCCTCATTGATCGCCTCGTTAATGTCCTCCTGGCTTGCAAGTACGGGCTGTATCTGGCAATCAATGCTCTTGGCAACTTCATCGAAGGCGGGAACTGCCTGAGGATCAACGGTTGCAAGCGATACGGTGCCGCGAACCCTTTGTAGGGGCAGCACCCGCAGACGTCGCGCTGTGCTCTTGTTCAGCAACTTGGCGATGGCCGGATCGTATATCCCGGGCCGCAGGTGAACGAAGGGAACATCCAGTTGTACGCCAAGAGCTTTGAGGACCTCAGGCTCTGGCACCCAACCTTTTTCGATGATGATCTGACCCAGGCGCCGGGAGGTTTTCTGCTGAATCTCGATGGCTTCGGCGATTTGTTTTTCGGTCACCAGACCCTTGGCCAGCAGGATGTCGCCGAGCCGCCTGGAGGTGGATTGTGTATCGGGAACATCCGTGGGACCGAGATCGGACGACGTTGTGTCCATCAACGTGACGTAGTCGGTGAAGCCGGTAATGCGGATGATGTCCTGCACCAGTGAGTGTGCATGGGCCAGTTTCAACCACCCACCCAGACGCATGGCAGCGTCCTGAATATCGGCGAGTTGTTCGAGCACCACACTGTCGAGCACAGCGACGGCGGCAAGATCTAATACCAGGTGAGTTTCCCCGCGATCGAAACATTTTTTGGCGGCTCCCCGAATTTCAGCGGCTTCTGCTTCCCCCAAGTGAGAGGCTCGGGGTGCCAGGTGAGTCATTATGCCGATCTTGGTTCTGATCAAACCACCGACAGAGCCGGCACCAGATTCCTGCCCCGGGGTAGAGTCGAGGTCTGCCGCCTCACTCACGACGCGTGTCGTCCGGCCGTTGTCGAACTCTGCTGATCGATTGCGTGCAGGTATTCAACGATGGGAACAGGTTTTGCAATCGCATGACCTTGCGCGTAGTCAATTCCCAGCTTGTCCAGTTCCGCAAGAATTATGTTGTTCTCGACATACTCAGCGATGGTCTTCAGTCCCATCACGTGGCTGACATGATTGATCGAAGTCACCATCGCATGGGAAACATCGTCTTCCAGTAGCTTCTTGACAAAGGACCCATCAATCTTGACGTAATCGACTGGAAGCGTCTGCAGATAACTGAATGAACTGAGTCCAGTTCCGAAATCGTCGAGAGAAAGATAGCAACCGCTTTGCTTGATTTGATTGAGCACTCGCAAAGCAGTGGAGAAGTCATCGATGGCTGCGGTTTCGGTGATCTCGAAACAGATGCAGCTTGGGTCGATGTTGTGGTGCTGGAGCTTCTCCGCGATAAAGCTCGCTAACTCGTCATTCGCGATCGACTGCCCTGACAAGTTGATGGATACCACCCCTTCATCTTTGGTTTGAGCAAAGCCATTGTGTGCCAAGCATTCGAACGTAGCGTTGATGACCCAGCGGTCGAGCAATGGCATCAGATTGAAATTTTCAGCTGGGGGAATGAAACTATCTGGAAAAACCAACTCGCCCTTTACATCAACCAATCGGATCAATATTTCGAAATGAAATCGCTCGTCATTGGGTAATCTGGGCTGAATCGTTTGCGCATAGATCCTGAAGTGATCCTCCCGTAACGCCGTTTGCACATAATTAGCCCAGTGCATCTGGGTTTTACGGGCAATGATATATTCATCATCGTGGCTGAACACACGAACCTGATTGCGCCCACTGAGCCTCGCGCTTTCCAGAGCAATCTCGCTCGCCTCCAGGGCATCATCAGCACTCTTTGTATTCGGCTCGACGAGCGCAACACCTACCGTAACGCTGACATCGATGCGTTTACCGTTCCATTTAAAGTCAGAATCCTGAATCGACGATCGCAATTCCTCAGCCACACTGGCGCCGTTGTCGAGATTGCATTGCCCGAGCAGAATCCCGTATTTCGCCTCACCGAAGTAGCCGATGCTGTCCGATTCACGCAGTTTTCCCTGTAAGATGACGGCGGTACGCTGGATGACCCAGTCGCCAGCGTCGCGCCCCATGGCGTCATTGATAACTTTCAGCTGATCCAGGTTGATGTTTAGCAGACAGTGAGAGATGCGCTGTTCATTTGCATTAGTCAACGCCTTTTCAACTATGGATTGAAACGCGCGACGATTGTAGATGCCGGTTAGCTCATCATAGTTAGTCTGGATTATCTTGGCGACTTTGCGCCCAACCACTTTCAGCAAGCTTCGATCGCTGTTGAAAAAGTCACTCATCGTTAGCTTGTTGAAACAAGCTATCATGCCGAACGTGTTGCCGAGACTGTCAACGACCGGGATACACATTATCTTGTAAGGGATGTCGAGTTCTTTCCGAAGTGGGTCTTCGGCGTCGTTGATGATGATGCTGTCGCCTTCGGTGTGCAAATGCGTCAGTAAAATTTCTTGGACGGAGCGTACTAACTGATAGGCGTCCGGAATGGTCTCTAATTCGTTAACTGCACAGAATATCTGGTCTTGCCGGGGGATGCTCAGGGCCACAAAACTGATGTTCAGATGCTCGACACAGTGTTCGATGAGTTGTCTTAGCGCTTTACCGTCATGGTCGACATCGCGAATCTCGTCGTCGCTGTGATAGATGAGGTTCAACTCCTCATATCTTCTGATCATTTCCATAGCCATTGCATCCAACTCGGTTTCGAGTTGAACCGGTTTCTCGATGAGGCTGACAGCCGTGTCCAAGGCCTGAGTGACCGGTGTATCCTGGCTCCCGGCGGATGTATCGAACGGAGGATTTGTGGTTACTGCAAAGGTGCCGACGACTTCGCCAGCGACGCCGAGAATTGGAGTCGTATAGAGGCACCCCTGTTTGTCCCTCGTGGTTTTTTCGATGCGGCGTGGAATTTCTGTGAGGAGCCGAGTTTTACCCCAGGTTGTTAAGTCCTCGATGGAATCTGGTAGATCTTCGGAACTCTTCGAGATGACTTGTCCTGCGACCCCATAGAGACCTGATTGGACACTTACGCGCGTGAGGTTGCGCACCAGGCGGAAAAACAGATCACAATCCAGACTTCTTAGCGCACGATCTTCCATAATCCTTCCGGTACGATTTGTTCCGTGAATTCTTGCTTGAGATCGACGAGAAGTTGACGAATGCTCACGGGTTTTTCCATGAACCGGAGACGCGGTAGTTGGGCGGACCATTCACGGTGCTCTTGCGCGGTGCGCGATGTCAGGACATAGATACCAAAGGATCGATCCGGCATCTCCTGGGCAATGGTCAAACAGAGCTCTTTACCCGTCATGCGAGGCATGTCGATGTCGGTTATGAGCATGTCCGGCTGGGTGTTTCTGATTTCCTGGAGCGCCTGTTCGCCGTTGCCTGCCTGGCGCACAGTGTATCCAGCGCGTTCCAGCGACAGGCGCATCACACGAATGACATGGGGCTCGTCGTCTACGAGGAGTATGTCTTTCACGTCAGCTCACCATTCGCAGGAGACTGGTTTCTTTATCGATCTCAATGATGAATTCACTACCTTCATCCAGCTGACTTTTCACCGTCAGTGTTCCCTGGTGCAGGTGTACGATCTCTCGTGCCAGCGCCAGTCCCAAACCGTGTCCGGTACGCGCGCGAGTGTCATCGTTTTCGCTGCGCATGAACTTCTCGAAGACGTGTTCCTGATCTTCGGCCGAAATGCCGATGCCTTCGTCACGCACGGAGATACGCACAGTGTGTTCAGTCTCCTCAACGGAAAGTGTGACGGTCCCCTGGTCGTTACTGTATTTGATGGCGTTGGTTAGAAGGTTGTTCAGCGCCACACGCATCAGATCTTTGTCGATCGCAACTGAGCTGATTTTCTTCGGAATGTCAGATTCGAACTTCAAATCCTTGTCGTTTTTGCCACGGCCGCATGTTTCGAATACATCCATCAGTAGCTCGCGCAGCTTGACTCGTTGTCGTTCGATCCCGAGGCTGCCTGCTTCCATCCTCGTAATGTTGAGGATGTTGTTGATCATCAGTCCTAATCGCTCAACTTCGTCGTGAATGACGTTGGCTGCCTCGACTCGGAAATTTTCGTCCTGCCCGTCGACACCCTGCAAGGATTCGCTGTACATGGAAAGCACGTTCAATGGAGATTTCAATTCGTGAGCCACATGTGCAACAAAGTCGGAACTCGATTCGCGCGCGAGCGTTTCGGCAGTGCAATCGCGCAACACCACCAGCGTCCCAATCTTACGCTGGGGGTCTTTTTGTGAAAACAAGGGGTAGGACACGATCGAGAGAGTCTTTTCCGGATTCGCATCGGTCGAAAATCTGGTTGTTTGGCTGTTACCACCTTTGGTCCTACCCTCGTGCCGTGCGAGGAAATCCACAACGTCCTTGTCTCGAGACCAGTCGATGGGTTGTTTATCGAGAATGTCTTCGACACTCACATCCAACATATGCCCGAGTTTTTCGGTAGCGAGGCTGACGGTTCCGGTTTCGTCCAACACCATTATCCCGTCCGGGAGGGACTGCAGCACCGATTCGAGACGCATACGTTTATATGAATCGAGCTTGGTCGCGGTTTCAAGCTCGGTACGATCCGTTTCCAATTCCCCGATACGTTGTGTGACCTTGTTGATAAACTGATTGAAACGGGTGATTAGATTGGGAGTCTGGTTTCGGTCTGTTGGAGACGGTCCCGCAAGATCCTGATTAGCCAAGTCATCCAATTGATCATCCATCTCTCTCAGAGGACGAAATTCAATCCTAAGCAGAAGATGAAACAGGGGTGCGAGCAGGAATATGGGCAACGCAAAAGATGCCACCAAGGCTAATTGATCCAGTTGTAGCCCAATTGACGGTTGAAAATAGCCAAAGCGGATGTGTCCGACGGGTTGTCCGTTTCTAACCAGCATGGAACGAAATTCCACTATGGTCTTGCCACTGTCAACCAGGTCCAAGGTCCGCTCTTCGAGCCAACCTGTTGTTTGCGCACTGGCAGTCGGTGGCGGAATGACCACGTCTAACGCCGCTTGTTCAATAAGTGGTTCACCGAGTGTATTTACGACCTGGACATAGGCAAAATCGGCGTTCATTCGTGGTGCTGTGAACAACGCAAGGGCGCTCGAATCCACTAATTCAGGCAAATTCTGCGCGACCGGCATACGGGTCAGGATACGCATCACGTCCGTTCCGTGAGCCCGCAGATGGGCAAGTTCAGATTTCTGGTGGTAATAACTGGCGAGATAGATGGTGATGCCGATCACTACCAGCAGGGACACGATGAGTGTCAGCCCCAGCCTTTCTTTCCTGAAGACGGCGAGTATGTTCTGCATCTCTATCGATGGCATTTCAAAGCCTCTCCATAGGCTCAAACAGTCAAAGCGCAGCAACAGTTATCCTATGGCGAAAGAGGTGCTGGATACGTGACGCTTGTCTCATCGTCGATTAGGTATGTGGTCTAGCGGTTTCGGTAAAAAACGTCAGAGGAACTCCGGTACGGCTCTATAACCTCCTGTACATACTGTGAAAGCCTATATAACGGGGTGAGCATGGTTCACTTTGTGAGCGGTCAGGCAGCTGCAAACGCTTTTGTGACAGAGTCGACATTGGCCGAGGCGGCCGTTTATGTTCCCTGATCAGAGATCACAAACTCCGACGCATTTCGTTAACTTAATTCGCGAGACAGGCGGCTACTGCGCCCTCCCGAGGCGCAGGAAACTTCTAGGTAAGGTAGAGATGCCCCCGTCTCTCCCGGCTGTCACACCACTATGAACGGACTAAGATTCGCAATCGAACGAGCCAACTTACTAACGGGCGTTGGTCGCGAGAAACGCCAGCATCACCTGTTCGATGGTGTCTGAAAGACCAGGTACATATAACACGCCCAAAACAACAGCAACTGTAACGGTGGCGCAAAGTATCAAATAGTTCTTAGTTTTCATCTAACTGTGCTCCGCGCGGTGCCATTTCAAAGATCCAGGTGTCACCTGCTTCTATTCTTTCCCGTCCTGCTTTTATCGCTTCCGGTGTAGCGCCGGCTCCATACTTTGTGGTCAGCTTTGCGACAATGCCATCTAACACCGGACCTTCCTTAATGCGAATCAATTGTCTTTCGTAACGAACGCCGTTAATGCGGGCAACGGCTAATCCATCGCCTTCGTCGGCCTGGAATGCCCAATCTTTCCAGATTCTGCCGAGCGTCGAGCGCATGTAACCGGAGGGGATGTAGACTTTGCCATCACTTTCCATGATAAAAATAGTGCGGGAGCTCAGTGGATTGACCAGTTGTAGTTCGATAGTTTGAACCTCGTCGGTAAAACTCCAGTCCGGCTCGAATCCGGTGTAGAGCTCGCCGGAGACCAGTTTCCCACCCGGAAACAAGATTGACGGGCCATCAGCATCTTGATTATCGATTCTCAGCGTGATGATCGTGACAGCGAGAATTAGAACAACAATTCCCACAATTTGAAGAATGATCCGTAGCACACCCATTCGCGCCCCTCGAAATATCCAATGTACAGGTGCTAATCGTATCTAAAATCGTGGCTAGATGTCGACTTCGGGGATGGCGATTTCAGGCAGATCATTCATGGCATTGCGGCTGTATGGCCAAGCGGTAACTACGTCCCGGTTCGATTCTCCCCTCGCCACCACTCCGTAAACACCACCACCCTTAATGAATGAGATCGTGCCTCACGCCGGATCATCTCGCTGCTGAGGCCCTGACCATGCGGGTATCGTTAAGTCGATGCGCAGCATCCAATTCCGGGTCACCCCATTTGACGACCCTGTTTCGGCCGTTGGCCTTAGCCGCGTACAGCGCCTTGTCTGCACGGTTCAATAGATCCGTCATGGTGTCCTGAGCGCCTTGCAGTGATGCAACGCCTACACTGATCGTCAGGTCGATGTCCAACGAAAACTGCTTGCCGAAATCCTCACTGACGCTCACTCGCAATCGTTCCGCCACGGCGGTAGCAGCCATGAGACTTGATCGAGGCAATATCAGGCAGAACTCCTCACCCCCATACCGGGCAGACAGGTCTCCGAATTTCGCGACCGACATCAGTTTTTTGGCCACAAATTCGATCACCTGGTCGCCAACGCCGTGGCCGAAGCGATCATTGACCGATTTGAAATGATCAATATCGACCATGAAGCCCGATAAAAGCGAACCATCCCTCGTTGCGCTTTCGAAGCACTTTTCGAAGTGCTCGAAAAGTGCGCGGCGGTTGAGGAGACCTGTGAGAGGATCGTGTGTTGCAAGAAATTCAAGTTCTTTGTTCTGGCGTCTTATTGCCTCTCTGGATTGACTCAGGCGGGTCATGGCATCTTCGAGTTCCTCGTTCTTCTTCTCTATCTCACTGACGTCATCGAATGTCGCAAGGGCTCCGCGCGTTTGCCCCTTCGCATCCAGAATGGGTGCGCCGTTAACGACGAATATTCGAGTTTTATCCTTGGATGACTTCATGCGTAGTGAGACGCCCGTGTGAGCTTTCCCTTCTCTCATGGCCTGCTGCCACGGATACTGAAAGCTGGTCTCATGGGTCTGCGACGTGCTCCAGTCGAGTTCGGAAGCTTTGCGGCCGATAAAACTGTCGGCCGGCCGCTCCATCATGTTCGCGAACTCCTGGTTGGCGAGAACGATTCGCTCATCCTCATCGATAATGATGACGCCTTCCGCAAGCGCGTTAAACGCCGATCGGACATGCTCCGGGACGACGCTGGACGGATCCAGTTCACGAAGTACGCGACGAAGAAACAGGAAGTAAAGAGCAAATCCTACTAACCCTATGAAAACGTAAATAGCCAATGGTGAATCTTTCCATGCAGCGAAACTGTCGAAAGATTGTAGTGGTCTGAATCTGATTTCAACGAGGCCCCACTGATTTTCCCCCTTCATGATCGGCACCTGGACATGCGTCGGGGTTGAGAGCCCGTCTTCGGGCTGTTCCCAGAGTTCCTCGTGGGGGCCTGCAATCGCCACAGTGCCGCTTTGTCTGCGTAGTGCAGCTGATAAAATATTTTCATCGCGTTCTACGACCGTCTCCAGAATCATCCCCACCATCCGGATATCGTTTCTAGCTGCAGCCGAGGCAACCTGTACCGCTACCAGTTCGATGACCTTTTGGCGTGCGTCCAGTTTTGCCTCGGTTTGGTCCGGGAGAAGCCCTATCAACTCGGCTGCAAGCAACAGAGTAATGGTTAACGACGCGACTCCAAGACTTACTCTGAGAGTCGTTGATCCACGGCCACTACCGATCATTTCCTTTCTTCCCTGGCTCCGCGTCTGTTTTACATTGTTTGCTTCTGAGTAAACATTGCTTCGACGTTATGTCTTGCATCATCAACTGCTTCGACCGTCTGACTGGCCTTCTCCTCGTCCTTTTCCTTCTTGCGCTTCCTTTTACGCGCCGCGAGTAGCGGAAGCGGGTCAAATCCTCGCCACATTGGCATCGATGAAATCAGCATGGAAGCGAGCACCCCGCCACGCAGGATCCAGCCGACATATCCGGCAGACAGCACGACACCGCTGCCAGTCGCGATCTGGACCATAAACACAGCCCGTATGTCGTCTGGGTTATCCAACCCGCTCATCTGACGCTTGATAGCATCCAACGCCTCCCAGAGCAGTTCGTTATCCACGTTCACGTTTTTCAGGCTGAATTCTTCGAATTCCAACACGTCCCCGAGGACCCGCATGTTGTCGTAGAGGAACTTACCGGCAGTCACCGGTTTACGATCATTGTCTGAATCATCAGCCAGCGTCATGGCTTCGATGAAATCAGTCGGGCCACTGCTTGCGCCTAACAGTCCCAGTCGTGGCATCTCGTAGACCGGCTCGTTTGAAACACCGGCCTGTGGAGGTGTATCCGGTTCCTCATCAGCACCCACCGTCTCAATAACGTCGGTTGATTCACCATCCTGCGGCGAAGCTACGGGAATGTCGTTCGGGTCGATTGCAGGTTCAGGATCTGGGAAATCGATAGGGGCGCCTGATCCGTTGGAGCTGACGTTGACCACGACCATGGCAGTTGATTGGCTACCACTGGGGTCGGACATGGTATAGGTAAAGGTGTCTACGCCAGTGAAGTTGGCGTTCGGTAAGTAGGTCAAGGTACCGTCACCGTTGTCGACGAGTGTACCCTGCACCGGTTGGCTGAAGGAGGTCAGAGTAAGGGTATCTCCGTCGGCATCCGCATCGTTTGCGGTAAGTGCGCTGGAGCTTATAACCAGCGGACTGCTAGCCTGCGCATTTAGGATGTCATCGAAGCCGACTGGCGTATCGTTCACCGGGTTGACGGTAATCGTCACTGTTGCCTGGCTGACGGCACCGCTGGCATCGGATACTTCGTAAGTGAATCCGTCAGTTCCGCTAAAGTTGGCGTTCGGCGTGTAGGTAAACGTGCCGTCGGGATTCAGTATCAGCACACCATCATTTGGACCGGTGACCAACGAAGCCATAACGGTCAGCGCTTCACCTTCAATATCTGAATCGTTCTGCAACAGGCTGTTGGCGACAGGAATTGCAAGAACAGTGTCCTCGGTAACGCTGTAGCTGTCCGCAACAGCCAAAGGTGCATCGTTGACTGGATCGACGGTGATCATTACCGTAGCTTGAGCGAACCCGCCATTGCTGTCCGATATCCGGTAGGTGAATGCATCCGAGCCGCTGAAGTTCGGGTCGGGCACATAGGTAAACGTACCGTCGACGTTCAACGTCACAGAGCCCTGGGTCGGTCCGGCTACGGGCACGACATCTAGAGTCAGTAGATCGCCATCCGAATCGCTATCGTTCATGAGCAGGTCGTTCACACCCACGACCGTCGTGTAGACCGTATCCTCGGAGATTGTGACAAACTCGCCAACGGCCATCGGGTCCGCGTTGACGTCCGTAATCGAGATCGACAATGGCGCGGTGTCGTCCGGTGCAGCACCGACCGCAGTGTCATCGACCACGACGGTCACGTCGAGCGAAGGGTTGGTTTCAAAGTCGAGCGTCACACCAGCAATCAAACGCAACTCGGTACCGAAGATCTCGAACGAGGCTGCGTCGGCACCAGAAAGGCTCAAGTTGTTCGTGCCGAGTGCATCGTCGGTAATGACGATGTCAGCGACCTTGATGGCTACGGAGGTGTCGGTGTCCTCGGGGAAGGTCGTAATCGTATTGGCCAGTGAAACGGTCGGTGGCTCATTGACGTCCGTGATGGAGATCGACAATGGCGCCGTATCGTCGGGCGTGGCTCCGACGATCGTGTCGTCGACCACGACGGTCACGTCCAGGTTCGGGTTGGTCTCGAAGTCGAGCACCACACCGGCAATCAAACGCAACTCCGTGCCGACGATTTCAAAGAGCGCGGCATCGGCCCCGGAAAGACTCAGGTTGTTGGTACCTAAAGCATCGTCCGTGATCACGATATCCGCCACCTTGATGGCACTGGATGTATCGGTGTCTTCCGGGAACGTCGTAATCGTATTGGCTAGCGTTACAGTTGGCGGGCTGTTCAAATCGGTGACCGTAATTGACAACGGTGCCGTATCGTCCGGGGTCGCTCCGACCGTGGTGTCGTCGATCACGACGGTGACGTCGAGATCCGGGTTGGTCTCGAAGTCGAGGGTCGCACCCGCGATGAGTCTGAGTTCCGTACCGACGATCTCGAACAGCGCAGCATCGGCGCCGCTCAGCGTGAGGTTGTTCGTACCCAACGCATCATCGGTGATGACGATGTCCGCAACCTTGATCGCGCTCGAGGTATCTGTGTCTTCCGGGAATGTCGTGATCGTGTTCGCCAGTGCCACCGTCGGCGGTTCGTTA